>DATKSX010000143.1:0-5724 GCA_035531415.1 Chitinophagaceae bacterium | reverse complement strand
CCTGGTTGCCAATTATTGTGTATTCCTGGTTGCCAAAAGTTGTGTATTCCTATTTACCGATTACAAGGCTCCAGATCACGGGGATTAATTATGGTCCAGTACCCGGATAGTATGCTCACTTTTAAACCGCTAATTGCTCGCATGGAAAAGCTGAAAATTTGCTACACTTTAGGCTACAATTGATAGATTTTGAAATATAAATAATTGCAAATCAATAATTTAGATTCAATGGTTGTGGAGCTGAGGGGAGTCGAACCCCTGTCCAAACGAAGTCCCCGTATGCTTTCTACATGCTTAGCAATTGCTTGGATTTTCGGGGCTCCGCAGGCGAATTGCCAACCAACTTTGCCCTTATCCGCTTAAAGTTCAAATGAAGGTCACGGCTCCCTTCATCCTATCCTGCCGGTAATCATGATAAGTCACGGAAGGGCAGGCAGTCGCGCCCCGCCCGGACATCATGGGCCTAATTCTTTGAATTAGGCAGCCATTGCATAGCTGAAATTGCCATGTGAAGTTTGAATATTCAGATTAACGTGCTAATTATCCAACGCACGGCATGCTTACATACAAAAATCTCCGCTGTCAAAACCGGTCAGCCCCAGATTTTTGCAATAAAGACCCTGCAAATTTACGAATTTGTGAAGTAAAACGGCTAATGCCGGAACCAGTGCCTCCAAACATCCAGCCCGTTGGCATAGATGACTAGGGCCAGGATAATGGCCAGTCCGACATATTGGGCGTAGATCAGCACCTTGTCGCTGGGTTTGCGGCGGGTGATCATTTCAACAAGGATAAAAAGGGCATGTCCCCCATCCAGTACGGGTATGGGAAGGATATTCATGATGGCCAGCACGATGGAAAGGAAGGCAGTCATGGCCCAGAAAGTCTGCCAGTCCCAGATGGCGGGAAAAAGGTTCCCGATGGTTATGAAACCGCCGAGGGAATCGGAGGTTTTAACCTGTTTGGAGAAGAATATCAGCCTTAATTGCTGGAAATAATTGCCGATGGTTTGGATCCCCTTTTGGATGCCCACGGGAATGGCCTGGAAGAAATTGTATTGCCGGGTGTCCAGCCTCAGGATTCTTTCCGGAGCCACGGCAAAGAAGCCCACCGCTCCCTGGGCATTCAGGCGCACCTGGATATGGACGGTTTGGTTCCCGCCCCGCAGGACCCCGATATCCACCACCGTGTCCTTCAGGCTGCCTTTCGCATGCTCAAACTCATTATAATACGTAACCGGCACTCCATTGAAGGATTCCATCCGGTCCCCCTGCATCAGCCTCCCCGACAGAAAATGGGATGAAGCCGGCACACTGTCCACGATAACGGGTATCCTGGGTTCAATAAAATCCGCCTTTTTCTGGCGGATCAGGGAGGAAACAAAATTGGAAGGAACCGGTACCTCCACCGACCTGCCGTTGCGGACCACTCCGATTTCCCTGACCTGGTCCAGGATGATGTCTGCCGGAATGGTGCTGAAATTGCCCACCGGCTTTCCGTCCAGGTTGACTATGAGGTCCCCGTCCCGGAGCCCGATGGATCTTCCCAGGGAATCGGCAACAATTCCGTAAGTGAGGTTTTTGGCAGGGAGATAGCTTTCCCCCCACTTCCAAAGCATCATACAGAAAATGGCAAAAGCCAGCAGGATGTTCACGGTAACCCCTGAAAGGATGATGATCAGCCGCTGCCAGGCTGGTTTGGAGCGGAACTCCCAAGGCTGGGGAGGCTGTTTGAGGGCTTCCGTGTCCAGGCTTTCATCGATCATGCCCGCAATCTTCACATAACCACCCAGGGGAAGCCAGCCGATCCCGTATACGGTCTCACCTATTTTTTTTTTGACCAGCGCGAAGCCTGGATCAAAGAAAAGGAAGAACTTCTCCACCCGGCATTTGAAGAGTTTGGCGGTGATGAAATGGCCAAATTCATGCAGGATAATCAAAATAGAAAGCGCCAGCAGGAACTGGGCTAACTTGATCAGGATCACGCCGGTGGTCATCGTCTCGGGCCTTTTGAGAAAGCAGCAAATATAGGATTAAATGGGCAGTAAGGTCCGGTGAAGAGCGGCCGGCCGGAGGTTCAGGAAAATACCCGGATCATGGATAAGGCTAGTTCCCTGGAAGCCCAGTCGGTATCCTGGTATTCCTGCAGGCTGGGTTTCGGGATGAAGGGGATCTTCACCAGGGTTTTTTCGATGATTTCGGTCATGTCCAGGAAGCCGATCCGGTTTTTGAGGAAGGCAAGGACCACTTCCTCGTTGGCTGCATTCATTACGCAGGGGGCATTACCCCCCTTGAGCATGGTTTCGGTGGCGATGGCCAGGTTGCGGAAGGTCTTGGTATCGGGTTGTTCGAAATTAAAGGCGGGATAATTTTTGAACCGGAACCGGGGAAAATTGTTGACCAGGCGCCGGGGATAGGTCAGGGCGTATTGGATCGGAAAGCGCATATCCGGAAGTCCCATCTGGGCCTTGATCGAACCGTCCTCGAACTGAACCATGGAATGGATGACCGACTGGGGATGGATCACCACCTCAATTTGTTCAGGTACCAGGTCGAAGAGCCATTTGGCCTCAATCATTTCCAGGCCCTTGTTCATCAGGGTGGCCGAGTCGATGGTGATTTTTTCACCCATGTTCCAGTTGGGATGCTGGAGGGCATGGGCCTTTTTCACATTGATCAGGAAATTGGGCTTTTTACCCAGAAAAGGTCCTCCGGAAGCCGTTAGGATGATTTTTTCAATGCGGTTGAATTGTTCCCCGGCAAGACATTGGAAAATGGCTGAATGCTCAGAATCCACCGGGATGATGGGGACGTTAGAGGCCCGGGCTGCCTCCATCACCAGGTCCCCGGCAACCACGAGGCATTCCTTGTTGGCAAGTGCGATGGGGGTTCCCTGGCGGATGGCAGCCAGAACCGGCTTCAGGCCGGCCACCCCCACAATCGCCGCCAGGACCAGGTCAATACCTTCCCATGCGGCGGCCTCCTCCAGACAATTTGGCCCGGAAAGTACTTTGATGGGGTATTCCGAAAGGGCCGTCCGGACCTGGGGGAATTGGGTCTCATCACAAATGGCTACCGCCTTGGGTTGATATTGGATTGCCTGCTGGATCAGCAGGGAGGCGTTTTTGGCCGCAGTCAGCACTTCCACCTGGAACTGCTCGGGGTGGAGGTCGATGACCTGGAGCGCCTGGGTGCCCACCGACCCGGTGGAGCCCAGGATGGAAATTCTCCTTTTATGCGGGGAAGAATTCATGCCGGGGAATGCCTTTCAAAAATTTAAAGGTACTGGTTTTGGCGAACCATCAGTCCGCCAGGTACATTTGAAGTCCCTCCGCGAGGTCCCGGTTATTGCTGAGCCGGGGGACCTTGTTCTGCCCTCCGAGTTTCCCCCTGGACTTCATATAATTGATGAAACCGTTCTTGTGCACCTTTCGGACCCGGAGGGGTCCCAGGATATTGCCCCGGACCAGGTCATCATAATATATGTTCCTTTCCCGGAGCAGGTTGTCCATATCCAGGGCGAAGGCATCCCCATCCCCGGGAAGGGATTCAAACTCGATGAACCATTCATGGTAGGGCCGCTCCCCATGGGCAGGGATGTTGGGAGCCACCGAAAACTCGGTGACCACCGCATGGTGGAGGGTGGCAGCCTGGGCGAGGCTGGCTTCGGCTTCCTCCGCAATCAGGTGTTCCCCAAAAGCGGAGATGAACTGCCTGGTCCTTCCGGTGACCTGGATCCGGTAGGGGTTGGTGGAGACGAATTTCACGGTATCTCCCAGGTCATAGCCCCAAAGCCCGGCGTTACTGCTGATGACCAGGGCGTACTGAACTCCGGTTTTGACTTCCCGAAGCGGGATCCGCTCCGGATGCTGGTCCCAAAGTCCGGTAAGAGGCATGAATTCGAAAAAGATCCCGGAATTCGTGTTCAGCAGCAGGCCTTCTTCCGACCGGGTATCCTGGAACGCGAAAAACCCCTCGGAAGCAGGGTAAGTCTCGATCAGGTCAACCGGTTTGCCGATCGTTTCCAGCATTCGGGACCGGTAGGGTTCAAAGTTGACCCCCCCATGGACCAGGAGGTCCAGGTGGGGGAATACCTCTCCCACCGTTTTCCCGGAACTTTTCCTGATGCGGTCCAGATACATCTGGACCCAGGGAGGAATGCCGCTGATCAGGGTCATGTCCTCCCGGATGGTTTCTTCCACGATCCGGTCCAGTTTGGTCTCCCAATCCTCGATGCAATTGGTCTCGAAGCTTGGAAACTGGTTGGTCCTCAGATAGCGCGGGATGTGATGGTTCACGATCCCGCTCAGTCTGCCGGTGGGGATTTCCCCAACCCTTTCCAGTTCCGGGGACCCGGAAAGGAAGATCATTTTTCCCTCGGTGAACCGGTTATTGCCGGTTTCAGCGATATAGCAAAGCAATGCGTTGCGGGCGGTGTCGATATGGTTGTCGATGGAATCGCTGGTAATGGGAATATACTTCACTCCACTGGTGGTTCCGGAGGTTTTGGCCAGGTAAGTAGGTGTTCCCTTCCACAGGACATTGTGTTTCCCTTCCCGGATCCGGTCCAGGTAGGGGCTGAATTGCTCATAATCCCTTAAGGGAACCGCTTCCCGGTACTGCGTGTAATTTTCAATCTCCTCAAACCGGTGTTCTTTGCCGAATTCGGTCTTCTTCCCGGCTTTAAGCAGGTATTGGAGGATCGCATCCTGATCTTCCACCGCCCTTTGCATTTCCCTTTTGATCCTGGACGTGATAAATAAGGCAAAAGGCTTTGCCAGTAAGGATTTAAAGGTCATGCGCATGGCCGGTCAGTGAAAGAAAGGTCAGCCGCAAAAGTAAAGAAAAGGGAAAGCCGGGGAAATTAATCCTGTCTGGCGGACTACCCGGGAAACTGGAGTCGCACCTGCCAGCGGAACAAATCCCGGAAATTGCCTGAAATCGGGTCCGCTGATCCTTGTAATAGGCTATCATTCGAACAATAACACATAAAAAAAAATCGCAAAAACTTGTAGAATAAATAAATTAGCTCTAATTTTGCAACAATTATTTAGCAGAGCTATATGTTCGCAGTTGTAAAGATAGCAGGTCAGCAATTCAAGGTTACCCCCAATAGTGAAATCTTTGTTCCCCAGCTGAGTGGAAAAATCGGGGATCAGGTTGAATTCTCCGAAGTGCTTTTATTGGACCAGGATGGGAAACTTTCCCTGGGCAGTGAAATCAAAACACCCGTCCGGGCGGAAATTCTGGATCATGTTCAAGGCGATAAGGTGACCGCATTCAAGATGAAAAGACGGAAAGGTTTCCGCAAAAAGATCGGACACCGGACCAAATTCACCCGGATTAAAATCCAGGGTATTGTTTAATTCAAATTATTTTTTATATCTTAGAAAAGTATTTTGAGGGTATGGCACACAAGAAAGGCGAAGGCAGCGTAAAAAATGGCAGGGATTCCCAGAGCAAAAGGCTCGGGGTGAAGATCTTTGGAGGCCAGGCTGCGGTTGCGGGAAATGTTATTCTGAAGCAGCGTGGGACGGAATACCATCCGGGTAAAAATGTGGGATTAGGCCGGGATTTCACCATTTTTGCCCTGACGGACGGGGTTGTGGAGTTTTCCAAGGGGAGGAAAGACAGGACTTTTGTTTCAATCAAACGACTTGACGTTGCTGAGCAACCGGAGGCCTGAAAAGCTCCCGGGGAACCAGCAGATATGCCATAAAGATTA
>DATKSX010000142.1:0-3569 GCA_035531415.1 Chitinophagaceae bacterium | reverse complement strand
TTCTCGGAGGAAAGGGCCCCCACCGCCACGTCGGCGTTGCGCAGCTGCTGGCCCAGGATCTTGGGTTCCAGAACTGATGTGAACACCCGGACCCCGATATTGTTCTGAAGCCTTTTCAGCTTGTAGATGCTATTGTCGAAGATCTTCACTGAAGAACCCAGGGCAAGTGCCGTCCGGGCCGCAAATTCACCCACAACCCCCGCGCCGATGATCACGACTTTGGTTGGCGGAACTCCAGAAATTCCCCCGAGCAGAACACCCTTCCCCTTGTTGAAATTGCCCAGATACTGCCCGGCGATCAGCATCACCGCGCTACCGGCGATCTCGCTCATGGAACGGACGATGGGAAGGGTTCCCGCGTCATCTTTGAGGTTCTCAAAGCTGAGGGCGGTGATCCTGCGGTGCATCATCTTCTGGAGCTGGATGGATTTGAGGGTGGGCAGGTGTATCGGAGAAATGATGATCTGGTTGTTCTGCAGCAGTTCGGTCTCCGATGCGCTCACCGGGGCCGATTTGATGATGATATGGCTCTTGAACACCTC
The DNA here is from genome assembly GCA_035531415.1 of Chitinophagaceae bacterium. Classification (GTDB taxonomy): domain Bacteria; phylum Bacteroidota; class Bacteroidia; order Chitinophagales; family Chitinophagaceae; genus JANWKA01. The sequence continues at coordinate 3,027 of DATKSX010000142.1, read as the reverse complement.
GGCCTTGTCGAAGGAAATCTGGGCCCCGGCTTCGGAATAATCGGTGTCGTAGAAATGGGACCCCTCCCCCGCGGCCTGTTCCACGATGATCTGGTGCCCATTGCTTACGAGCACCCGGACCGCCTCGGGGGTCAGGGCGACCCGGTTCTCCTGGAAAGAGGTCTCCTTGGGAATCCCGATCAGCAGCTTCCGCAATTTAGGCTTAATATCCAGCGTCTCTTCCAGGGGGGAATACACGAATGAACTGCTTAAAAGGGGCTTGGACTGCTGTTCCATGGGATTGGGATAGGGTTTGAGCAGGACGATCTCAAAGTTAACAAAAAGCCTTTAAGAGACCCCCGTGGTGAGCTTTCTTTTTTGGGGTCCGAGGACCTCCAGGCGGACATGCAGGACCCCGGATCCAAGCAGAGGGGAGACCGCTTCGGGCCATTCCATCAGGCAGATGGAACCGCTTTGCAGGCAATCCTCCACCCCGGCCCGGATGGCTTCATCCAGCCCCTCTACCCGGTACAGGTCCAGGTGGTATATCCGTCGGGTTTTGCCTCCGCTTTCAAAAAGGTATTCATGGATCAAGGCAAAGGTCGGACTGGTGACCAGGTCCCGCACCCCCAGCCGGGAACAGAGGGCGGAGATGAACGTGGTTTTGCCTGATCCCATTTCCCCGTGAAAGGCGATAATGGGAATAGCTTCGGCTTCTTTCCAAAATGCCTCCGCTGCCCGGTCCAGGCCCTCCAGGTCAAAAACCAGTTCCATCCTCCAAAAGTAATCCTTCCCCCTGCTTCGGAATAAGCCAGAGACCATTCGTGCCCCATTTGATTTAATTTTGCAGGGATGGAACAGGTTCTGGAAAACGTTCTGGAAAACGTACAATGCGAAGTGAAGGGCATGAGCTGCGGCAGCTGCGCAACGACTGTTTCCGGCTACCTCGAAAAGAAGGGGATGAAGGAGGTTCTGGTGAGCCTGGCCACCGGGGAAGTGAGTTTCAGGGCCATTCAGGGAACCGATATTGGGTCCATTCTGGAAGGGATTGACCAGCTGGGTTATCAGGTGGTCCGTCCCGGCCCCCGAAAGGGTAGGCTGAAAACAGCCCTTCTCGATATCCGGGTCTGGTTCCTTTTCTGTGCCCTGTTCACCGTTGCCCTGATGGGGTCCATGTGGATCCCGGGAGGGGAAAGTCATCCCTGGCTGCAATGCCTCCTGGCGACGCCGGTATGGCTTGCGGGGATCTGGCATTTCGGGCGGAGCGCCCTGGCGGCCCTGAGACAAGGGATCGCCAATATGGACCTCCTGATCACGGTGGGATCGACAGCGGCCTATGGATACAGCCTTTACGGCCTGCTGAAAGGGCTGGGGACGGATTATCTTTTCTTCGACACTGCGGCGGCCATCATCACGATCGTGCTTTTGGGTAACCTGCTGGAACAGCGTGCCGTGAAGCAGACTGCTGCGGCGCTCACCGAACTGGCCGGGATGCAGCCGGCCCGGGCCCAGCGGGTCCTGCCCTCGGGGCGGACGGAAGAGGTGGACAGCCGGGACCTGGCGCCGGGAGACCTGGTGCTGGTGCGGGATGGGGAAAGGATCCCGGCGGACGGGAAAGTGGAGACCGGACAGGGGACCCTGGATGAATCCATGGTCACCGGGGAAAGCCTTCCGGTAAGCCGGGCTCCCGGCGAAATAGTCATCGGGGGGACCCTGCTTTCCCAGGGCAATATCCAGGTGCGGATCACCGCCACCGGGGCAGCAACGGTTCTGTCCGGCATCATCACGATGGTCCGGGAGGCCCAGCAGCAACATACACCGCTGCAGCGGCTGGCCGACCGGATCAGCGGAATCTTCGTCCCGGGGGTGCTCCTCGCAGCGGGGCTGTTCCTGGCGATCAGCACCCTGGTATTCCACCTGCCTTTCTCGACCGCCCTGTTGCGATCGATCGCGATGGTGGTCATCGCCTGTCCCTGCGCCATGGGGCTCGCCACTCCCGCTGCCGTGATGACCGGGCTGGGAAGGGCAGCCCGCAGCGGCATCCTGGTCCGCGGAGCCGATACCCTGGAGCGTTTTAGGAAAATCGGCACCGTGATCTTTGACAAGACCGGTACCCTGACCACCGGCCGTTTGCGGATCCGTTCCTTTTCCAGCAACCTGCTTCCCGAACCGCAGTTCCAATCCCTGGTAGCCTCCCTGGAAGATCATTCCTCCCATCCCATTGCCCGGTCCATCACCCGGCAATGGACCCCGGATGGATCCCTCGGAACCTGGTCCGTTACGGAAGTCCCTGGATCCGGAATCCGGGCCAGAGACCCGGCAGGAAAAGAGTATCTGCTAGGATCCAAGACCTTTACTGCGGCTCCTGATGACGGGGCGGATCATGACCTCTATCTGGCGATAGACGGAGTTCCGGGAGGCTGGCTGGACCTGGTCGACGAGATGAGATCCGGGGTCCCTGAAACCATGGCCTACCTGCGCAAAAAAGGAATCCGGACGATCCTGGTCAGCGGCGACCGGAAGGATAAATGCGAAAGGCTCGCGCAGGAAGCAGGGATCGGGGAGGTCTTTTCCCGTCAAAGCCCCGGGGACAAGATGGACCTTTTGAAAAAGCTCACGGCCTCCGGATCGGTGGCAATGGTGGGAGACGGGATCAATGATGCGCCAGCCCTTACCCTGGCCACCGTGGGCATTTCCCTGAGCGATGCCTCCGCTGTGGCCCGGCAGACGGCCTCAGTCGTGTTGATGGATAACCAGGTCTCCTTGCTGCCCCTTACCCTGGAGATCGGGAAAAAAACCGTGGCCACCATCCGGCAGAATCTTTTCTGGGCCTTTTTCTATAACCTGCTATCCATTCCCCTTGCCGCCGCGGGCATCATGCATCCCATGATCGGGGCCGCGGCCATGGGATTGAGCGATCTTTTCCTGATTGGTAATTCCCTAAGGCTCCGGTACCGGAAGCTCCTGTAGGACCGATCCAGATTTCATGCCGATGACCGATCCTGTTTCCATCCTGAAGCAATACTGGGGCTTTGATTCCTTCAGGCC
>DATKSX010000141.1:0-4516 GCA_035531415.1 Chitinophagaceae bacterium | reverse complement strand
GGTGGATCAACCGGATGATCCTGGGAACTGCTCATCCTTATGCCCTTAACCCCTATTCCCTCCTGGTTAGCCTCATCCTGTTTTTGACCTACGGATTTATCCTGCTTCGAGTGGAAAAGATCCGGCTCAGGAGTTTTCTGGACTTCAGGGTGATCCTGGGATTGAAAAATCCCTGAGCCCTTATTGCAGGAAGGGATTATCCTTTTTCTCCTCACCTATAGTTGTTCCAGGCCCATGGCCCGGGTAAACCCGGACTTCGTCACCGAGGGGAAAAAGCTTTTCCCGGATGGACCGAAGCAGGGTATCCAGGTCCCCCAAAGGCAAATCGGTCCGGCCGATGCTCTGACGGAACAAAACATCGCCACTAATCAGCCATTTTTCCCGTTTATGAAACAGGGTGATGCTCCCCGGGGAATGGCCGGCGGTGAGCAGGACTTCCAGCTCATCGTTTCCCAGAAGGATCTTTTCCCCCTCCTCCAGATAGCGGCCCGGGGGCGGGGAGGGCTCGAAAGGCACATTATACATGAGTCCGGCCTGGACGGACCCATCCAGGATGGGCTGATCCAGCCGGTGGATCTCGGGCTTCAGGCCATATTCGGCACAAACCAGCCTGTTTCCGAAAATATGATCCAGGTGGCAATGGGTGTTGATGAGTCGCAATGGCTTCAACCCATGGTCCCGGATATAACCGATAAGTTCCTGGCGTTCCGTGTCAAAATAACAACCGGGGTCTATAATGAGGCAGTCCTTTTTTTCGTTAATCACCAGGTACGTATTTTCAGCAAACGGGTTGCCCTCGAAGGACCGTATTTCTGTCATTCTACCTTATTTTTGGTACTTTCACTAAGGTATAAATTAAAATCTGTCAACATATTCAATATGCGTGGGAACAACAAGTGGATGGGGCTTGCCGGGTGCATGATCCTGGCGGCCCTGACCTCATTCGCCCAAACCAATACCGTCGAATTCGGGCAAAACAGGCTCCAGTATAAAAATTTCAAATGGCGCTATTATGAGAGCCAGAACTTCGATGTGTACTTCAGTCAGAACGGCCTGGAACTGGCCAAATACGTTGTCCAGGTAGCCGAGAACGAATTGCCAGGCATTGAGAACTTCATGGGATACGGACTGCGCAAACGCCTCAATATCATCGTCTACAATAATTACAGCGAACTCCGCCAATCCAATATCGGCATGGGCCTGGACTGGCAGAATACCGGGGGGATCACCAAGCTGGTGAACAATAAAATGATCCTTTATTTCGACGGAGACCATAATGCCCTGCTGCGACAGATCCGGGAAGGGATCGCCAACGTGATCCTGCAGAATCTGGTGTTCGGCGACGATGTAACCGATTTTGCCGGCAATGCCGTCCTGCTCAACCTCCCGGAATGGTTCACCGACGGATTCGTGGCCTATGTTGCGGAACCCTGGAGTCCGGATTTGGACAACCAGATGAAACAGGCGGTCATGTCCGGCCGGTACAACGACTTCAACCAACTGGCCCAGGAACAGCCGGCCCTGGCAGGGCATGCCTTCTGGTACTATATCGAAAACAGGTACAGCAAGGACAAGGTTTCCTACCTGCTCTATATCGCCCGGATCGACCGGAGCCTCAAGAAAGCCTGCAAGCAGGTGCTCAACCAAACCTTCAAAAACACCCTTTCTTCCCTTTGGCTCTGGAACCAGCAGCGGTTCCAGCAGGACAACAGGGGACGCAGGCAGTATACCCGGGGCACGCCGATTGTAGCCTCGGAGGATAATCCGGACATGGACAATTACCAGTTTCATCCCAACCCCAAAAACAGTAATTATGCCGAGGTGGAATATAAAAAAGGCTTGTACAAAGTCCTGCTCTACCAGGGGTATTACAATCCCACAGTTCTATTCCGCAATGGGGTGCGGCAGCTGAGATCCGCCCTGAATCCCGATTACCCCCTGCTTGCCTGGGATCCCCGGGGCAACCACCTGGCCATGCTGTATGAAAAAGCGGGTACCCTTCAGCTCATGGTTTATGATGTGGTCACCAAAACCCGGATCTATGAGAAGATCCCCAAACTGGAAAGCATAACCAGCATGCAGTATATGCTGGACTTCAATACCCTGCTTTTCTCCGCCACCCGAAACGGCCACTCCGATATCTATACCTATAACCTGAGCACCTTTCAGTTGGATCAGATCACCGATGACATCTACGACGACCGGGATCCCAGTTTTGTCGCCTTTCCCAAGAAGAGCGGGATCATCTTCGTGTCCAACCGGCCCTCCCCTTCGGCTCGGGATGCCGACACCGTCACCACCCCCCACCATTACAATGTGTTTCTGGTGGATAACTGGAATTCCAGCAAGGACAAACAAATTACCCAGCTGACCGACCTGAAGCATTCCGACGCAAGACTGCCCATGCAATACGGCGATACCTATTTCACCTTCGTGGCCGACGAGAACGGCATCTCCAACCGTTACGCAGGGTTCTTCAAATCCGAGGCTGCCGGACTGGATTCCCTGTTCTATATCGGAGAGACCATCATGCATAACCCGGATCCGCAGGACCTGGATTCCGCGCTGAAAGATTATGGAACCCAGCAGCCAGATTCCATCAAAGTAGTCGCCATAACGAAGGATTCCACCTATGTCTTTCCTATAACCAACTATTCTTTCGGCATCACCGAATCCAATATTGCCGGAGACCGGCAACAGATCTCCGATGTGATCGACCAATACGGCTACAAGCGGGTATACAAGCTGAAAACCGATACCACTACCCTGCGCCGCCGTAATGTGACCACCCAGCCCACCACTTACATGAAATATGCGATGCGCCAGGATACCGTATCCCAGGGCCTGCCAAGCTATTACCAGACTCCGGATACGGGTAAGCCGAAATCCTCCCCGGAATTTTTCCAGAGCCCTTTTGGAATTGCCTCTGCAGATTCCACCCACCGGAAGATTATGCTCAATGAGCTCCGGCAGGAAAGCCTGGGCGGAAGCCGGGTGCTGGGCAATTCCACCCTGGCGACTTACCACCTGAAATTCTCCACCGATTACCTGATTACCCAGTTTGATAATTCCGTCCTGATCGACCGTTACCAGCCCTTCACCGGAGGAGGCGGACCAATATACCTGGAACAGCCCCTCAACGGCCTGGTCCAGATCGGGGTGAGTGACATGCTGGAGGATATCAAGTTCACCGGCGGCTTCCAGATCCCCACCAACCTGGACGGAAGCGAATATTACCTTGCCTTTGAAAACTTCAAGCACCTTGTCGATTGGAAGCTTCAGTATTATAACAAGGTGATCGATGGCCAGGAGGCCAATACCGGATATTCCGAAAAGCTCAAGACCAACCTGTTCGAAGCCAGCGCTGTCTACCCCCTGGATCCCGTCCGCAGCTTCCGGGCCACCGTGGGGTACCGGACGGACCGGTTCGTAACGCTCGCCATGGACCCGGTCTCCCTTACAGCACCGGATTTCCTGAAAACTTACGGGGAATTCCACCTGGAGTATGTCTATGACAACACAATCAATCCCGCCACCAACATCTGGAACGGGACCCGGTACAAGGTCTATGGAGAAATCTTCCCGCAGATCAATACAGCCAACAAAAACGGGGAATTCACTTTCAACGCCGGTTTCGACGCGAGGCATTATGTGAAAATTTACAAGAACTTCATCTGGGCTACCCGGGTGGCCGGGGATTTTTCTTTCGGCACCCAGAAAGTCATCTATTATCTGGGAGGGGTGGACAACTGGCTTTTCCCGAAATATGACAACAGCACCCCCATTGACTATACCCAGAATTATGCGTTCCAGACCCTTTCGGAGAACCTGAGGGGTTATGATCAGAACATCAAGAACGGCAACCGTTCCCTGCTTCTGAACACCGAATTGAGGCTCCCGATATTTGCCACTTTCATCGACCAGCCGATCAATTCCAACTTTATCCGCAATTTCCAAATCACCAGTTTTGCGGATGTCGGCACGGCCTGGAGCAATAAGCTTTCCTCCAAAGACGACAACTATACTTACTACGGCTTCGGGGGCCCGGTAATCATCCGGGAAAAGAACGGGGTCTTGGGTCCCTTCGTTGGAGGCTATGGGTTTGGAGCAAGATCCACCCTGCTGGGATATTTCCTCAGGCTGGATGCCGCCTGGCCCATGACGGGTTTCTTCCACGGAAAACCCGAGCTCTACCTGGCTATGGGCGTCGATTTCTGAGCATCGGGAGGTCCTGGTCGGTGGAAAAATTAAAGTGGACCACGGCTTCGGTTTTCCCTCCGCAGGCCTTGTAAAACCGAACGGCCCCCTGATCCACCCGGTTTGCTTCCACGAAATACTCCCGGATTCCCAGGCTGCGGGAATAACTGCCCTGGAAGTCCATCAATTTCTTGCCCAGGCCTTTATGTTGAAATTCAGGCAGGATCGCAACATCATAGATATACAATTCGGAACAGGGGCTGTCATGCCGGGGCAATTCATGGGCGGTAAGGCCGCCCACCACCCTGCCTTCCAGCAG
>DATKSX010000140.1:0-3888 GCA_035531415.1 Chitinophagaceae bacterium | reverse complement strand
GGACCGGAGCAACTCACCCAGCTCCTCAAACAGCAGGATCTGGCTGTTCCCTTCATCCTGATATTGGGCTTTCTGGTCGAAAAGCCCCTTTATGCCCTGGCCAGAAACTCCGGTGCCAAAACAGCCCGCGACGATTGTTATGATTAATACTTTCTTCATCAGATTCAATTGGTACTAGGGTTCCCAGAAATTCCGTAAAGTCTCCGAATGGTTTGCATATCAGCGCTGTCCCTGGAACGCAGCAGACTCAGTCTTTCCGCCTTCCTGAAGAAATCCCGCATTGCCTCCAGTTCCTTCCCTGCTTCAAGGGAGGCTTCCCGGATCAGTTCCATCCTTCCTGCATCGTCCATCTGCACATCCCCGGGCCGCAGGACCAGGTCAACCAAATCCCCATAGTACCGGGACTGGCCGATCCATTTCCCAAAAAGGCCGGACAAATAGGTTTTTTCTCCAACAGTGAAATGGGGATCAAGCCGCACCAAACCGGCGTCCATCAGACTTTCCGAAGCCAGGTCCTGGCTGACCAGGAGATACCGGCTCAACCTCCCGGAGTTCAGGACAGCCGGGCCGGGCCGGTGCAAGGCAGCAAACCAGGAAGCCTGGAGGCTTTGCTCACTGTTCAGCCAGGACCTGATTTCCTGAAGCCTATCCGAAACCATCAGGTTCTCGGCCTGTTTTTCCGCAACCTGCAGGGCAATTTGTTCATTTTGCATCTTCTGTACTTTCAGGTCCATGGCCTGGATCGCCTTGGTCACCCCTTTCTTTATGAGCTCCAGAATGACCAGCTGGGCTTTCCCCTGCCTGCAGGGCACCAGGAACAGGATCAACAGGACCAGACATCCCCTTTTCATACCAAACCCTTTTTGAAAATCAATTTGCATATGAGGACTCCGGGATCCCCTCAAGCCGGGCCAGTCTTTTGCGCCGGGCCAGTTCGAATACGGCCTTTTCCAGATCCCCTCCAAAAGCCCCGGTAAGAGCCCGCACCGCCACTTTTTCTTTTTCTTCCGTGGTATAGACCAGGTATTCTTCCGGGGAAACCTCGGTTCGGTAAACCCGGGAAAATCCGGCGCCCAGGCTGATAAACACCTCCCGGTACGGGGCTCCCGGGTCCCGAGCCAGGTTGAGGGACAGGACTTCTGCCTGCTGCTGGGCGGTGAGGCCCAGCAGTTTGCGGATCGGATCGAAACGGTTCAGGTAGCGGCTGTGGTCCAAAAGGATCTTGCAGTCAGCATTGTTGAGGATGGCCTGGCGAACCACAGGAGAATCCAGGATGTCCTCCACTTCCTGGGTGACCACAACTGCTTCCCCGAAATATTTCCGGACGGTCTTGAACAGGTAACGGATATATTGGCCCATCCCTTCCCGGGCAATGGCTTTCCAGGCCTCCTCGATCAGGATGATTTTTCTGATCCCGGGCAGCATTCTCATCTTGTGGATAAACACTTCCATGATGATGATGGTCACCACCGGCAGCAGGATGGGATGGTCTTTGATATAATCCAGCTCGAATACGATCAGCCGCTGGTTCAGCAGGTCCTCCTGGGCAGGGGAATTCAGCAAATAATCGAACTCCCCGCCCCGATAATAGGGCCGCAGCACATAAAGGAAATTATCCAGGTCCACCTGCCGGGAACCGGCCGGGGCATTTTCTTTCCGGAAATCCTCCAGCAGGAACTCATAAAAACTGTTGAAGCAGGGAAAGACCTGGGGATTCCCTTCCAGGTAGATTTCATAGGACTGAAGTGCTCCGGAAAGGGCGATATATTCGGCGCGGTTGAAGGCCTCGTCTTCCTTTTTCCATAGGGCCATCAGCAGGGCCTTCAGGCTTTCCCTGCTTTCCGGGTCTTCCCGGATTTCCACTGACCGCAGGAAGGGGTTGAACCGGAAAGGCCTGCCCTGGCTGTAGGTGAAATAGGACCCTCCCAGGAGCTGGCAAAGCCCTTGGTAGGAATGTCCGATATCCACCAGGACAATATGGGCCCCCTGGTCATAATAGCTTCTCACCATATGGTTGGTGAAAAAAGATTTACCGCTTCCCGAAGGGCCGAGGATGAACTTGTTTCGGTTGCTGATCAGCCCCCGGGAAAGGGGTTCATCGGAGAGATCTACCCAAAGGGGCCTTCCGTCCAGCCTGGAGGCCAGCCGCATGCCCTTATTCCCGGTCGAAGAGCGGGGACCGGATTCCGGGTTGAGCAGGCAAAGGGAATGGTCAGCGAAGGTGATAAAGCTGTCATTCATCGGAAAATCGGCTGCATTGCCGGGGATGGCGGCCCAGTAAATCTGGGCCGCTCCCAGGCTTTCCTGGCGGATCGCAGCATTCATCCCTGCAAAAGCGGTCGCCACCAGGTTTCTGGACTCCCCAAGCCGCTCTTCATCCGGAGCCCAGATCATGACGTTAAAGTGGGCGCGGACCGGCATCCTCTGATGGGTGATAGCCTCATCCAGAAACTGCGCAATGGCATCCCGTGCAATTCCGTTGCCGCGACTATATAACGATAGCGATTGCAGTCTCAGCCTTTTGCGCTCCAGGTCCTTGAGCATCTTCCCGGGTTCATCCAGGAAGATGAACTGGTTATAGATATGGTTGCAGGGAAGCAGCTGCCCCAGGCAGCTGGCAAACCCCACGGAAAACACGGATTGCTCGGTGGAATATTGGTCCAGGTCCACCCGGGGACCCACCCAGGGGGGCAGGCTGTCCGGGTCTGACAACGTGAAAATCTGGCATTGCTGGCCCCCAATCCGGAGCCCGTCCCTCATCCCCAGGTCAGCCACTACCGGCAGGTTCGGATCCCGGGTCAGAAAACAATACCGTTCCAGCCAACCCGCTTTCTTTTCATTGCTGAGCAGATCCTTTGCCTCCAGGATTTCCAGGGAAATCAAACCGGTTCCGGAGAGGATCCTGCTGAATTGCTCCACGCAGTCCCTGAACCGGTGCAAATGTTTTTCATCCAGTAGTTGAACCGGGACCAAAGAGGGACGGATCAGGCTGGACCAGGCGGAACTGGACGCCTGTCTCCCCCTGGCCTTCGCAGTCACAAAAACCAGGCAGTCATGGCCCAAAAAGGGTCTTTCATTAAAATGGAGTCGGTTGGCGGATTCCAGGAATTCCCCACTCCTCTCAAAGGACTCCCGGTATCTGCGCTCCACAAACCAGTCCTGTTTATGAATAATGGCAGGATAAGGCAATACCTGCAGCGCCCTTACCCAGGCCTGATGGAGAATTTCATATTGCTCCGCGGAAAGGGTAAAAATTTCCGGCAAAACGGCCCGAAAAGCGAGGGTCATATCCCCCTGCCTGGAGAAAATGCAATCCTGCTCCATTCCCCAGATGGGGAATATCTCTTCTAAATCCCTGGTCATCTGAATTTAATTTGGAGAGAAAAATATTTTTCTGGAACCGGACCGGATCCGGACCGGAAGTTTCTTGGAAGCCCTTTTTTTCATCAAACCGAAAGTCCCATGCCGGCGGTTCAACTGGTAAATTTTAGTTACCAGCCCGGATCCCAAACCTGCTGCCAACAAAAGACAAAACCAGCCATCCAGACCAATGATAAACACCACCATGAGGAGGATCAAAAGCCCAAGGATTCCTCCGGCCAGAAATATGATATATTGGGCATGCAATCCTTTGAACTCCATGGAAGCATTGACTCCCTTATTTATTGGATAAACGGTATGTGGCATACCCCAGGTTAAAGGCCAAAGAATGATTTAAGCACCGTGGCAACCACTACCAGAAAGACGCAGCTTCCAAACCAGGCGGAGGCCACCTTACTGGTGTCATGGTCTCCATGGTTCCATTTCTGGTAAACTTTGACTGCGCCCACAAGCCCAACAACAGCCCCGATGGCATACATCAGGTTGGTTCCCGCATCAAAGTAACTC
>DATKSX010000139.1:0-5247 GCA_035531415.1 Chitinophagaceae bacterium | reverse complement strand
GTGGCCACCCCCCATTCTTCGGCTCCCAGCAGGGTGGCAACGGCGATATCCCGGCCGGTCTTGAGCTGTCCGTCCGTTTGCACCACGACCCGGCTGCGCAGCCTGTTCTTCATCAGGGTCTGGTGGGTCTCGGCAAGTCCGAGTTCCCAGGGCAGGCCGGCATGCCGGATGGAGCTCAGCGGGGATGCCCCTGTTCCCCCGTCGTGACCGGAGATGAGCACCACATCGGCCCTGGCCTTGGTGACCCCGGCCGCAATGGTTCCCACCCCGGCCTTGGACACCAGTTTGACGGAGATCCTGGCCCGGGGATTGGCATTCTTCAGGTCGAAGATCAGCTGGGCCAGATCCTCTATGGAATAAATATCGTGATGCGGGGGAGGAGAGATCAGCCCCACTCCGGGGGTGGAATGCCGGACCCGGGCGATCCATTCGTTCACCTTGTGGCCGGGCAATTGCCCTCCTTCGCCGGGTTTGGCTCCCTGGGCCATTTTGATCTGGAGCTCGTCCGCACTGTTGAGATAATGGCTGGTCACCCCAAACCGCGCCGAGGCCACCTGTTTGATGGCCGAGCGCATGCTGTCGCCGTTGGGCATTGGCTCGTAACGCATTTCATCCTCCCCGCCTTCCCCGGTATTGCTTTTGCCGCCCAGCCGGTTCATGGCGATCGCCAGGGTGCTGTGCGCCTCATGGGAAATCGAACCGAAACTCATGGCCCCGGTGGCGAACCTGCGATAAATATTTTCAGCGGGCTCCACTTCCTCCAGGGGAATGGAAGGCCGCTCCTGCCGGAACTCCAACAGGCTCCTGAGCGTGCAGGCTTTTTCGCTCTGGTCGTTGACCAGCCGGGAATATTTTTTGAACAGGTCGTAATTTCCGCTGCGGGCCGCATGCTGTAACAGATGAATGGTCTGCGGGTTGAACAGGTGGAACTCCCCTTTCCTTTTCCATTGGTAGAGTCCGCCGGTGGTCAGACGCATGGCCGGAACCTCTTTCGGAGCGAAGGCCAGAAAATGCCGGACCAGGGTTTCCTTTGCGATCTCGTCCAGGCCCATGCCTCCGATCCGGGATATCGCCCCGGTGAAATAAGGATCCACCACGGTGCGGTTGATCCCGAGGATCTCGAAGGTCTGGGCGCCCTGGTAGGACTGGAAAGTGGAGATCCCCATCTTGGAAAATACTTTCAGCAGCCCTTCGCAGACGGCTTTGATATAATTCTTTTTAAGCGTATCGGCGGTAAGGGGGGTGTCGATCCTGCCGGTGAGCTTCAGGTCCCGGATGGTGGAAAGGGCAAGATAGGGGTTGATGGCCGTAGCACCGAACCCGATCAGGCAGGCAAAATGGTGCACTTCCCAGACGTCTCCGGCCTCCACCACGATGCCCACCGCGCCCCGGTATCCTTTGCGGATCAGGTGGTGGTGCACGGCGGAAGTGGCCAGCAGAGAGGGGATCGGAGCGTGCTCCGAATCGATCGCGCGGTCGGAAAGGATGATCACTTCAAATCCGTCTTCCACGGCATCCACGGCGTACCGGCAAAGCCTTTCTATCCCCTTGCGCAGGGATCCGGGCTTTCCGTCGGCTTTGAAATAACACTGCAGGGTCTTGGCCTGAAAGATGCCCGTGTCGATGCTGCGGAGTTTTTCCAGCTCGTAGTTGGTCAGGATCGGATGCTTCAGGGCCACCGAATGGCAATGCAGCGGATTTTCATCCAGCAGGTTGCCGTTATTGCCCAGGAAGGTCGCCAGGCTCATCACCAGTCTTTCCCGGATGGGGTCGATGGGCGGGTTGGTCACCTGAGCGAACAATTGCTTAAAATAGTGGGACAGGTGCTGGGGCTGGTCGGATAGTACCGCAAGGGGGATATCAGTCCCCATGGAGCCCACGGGCTCCTTTCCGTCGGTGGCCATGGGACGGATCAGCACATCGAGGTCTTCGGTGGTATATCCGAATGCCTCCTGGTACCGGAAGATCGCATCATGTTCCAGGTGCGTGAACCGGACCCGGGGTTCAGGCAGTTCCTCGATCCGGATTTTATACCGGTTCAGCCATTCGCTGTAGGGACGGCTGGAACAAATATCCTGCTTGAGCTCTTCATCGGAGATGATGCGGCCCTGGGTCAGGTCCACGATAAACATCTTTCCGGGCTGCAGCCTTCCCTTGCTGATCACGCAGGCAGGGTCCACCGGAAGCACTCCTGCTTCTGAGGCCATGACCACCCGATCGTCGCTGGTCACCAGGAACCGGGAAGGCCTGAGTCCGTTGCGGTCCAGGGTGGCGCCGATCACTTTTCCGTCCGTGAAGGAAATCGAAGCAGGTCCGTCCCAGGGCTCCATCAGGGAGGCGTGATATTCGTAGAAAGCTTTTTTGACCGGATCCATGTCCTCATTGCCGTCCCAGGCTTCCGGGATCAGCATCATCATCACGTGGGCAAGAGGTCTGCCGCAAAGGGTGAGCAGTTCGATCACATTGTCCAGGCATGCGCTGTCCGACTGACCTTCCTCCACCAGGGGCCTGATGAGGGCCATTTCCTCCGGCGTGAAATACCGGGACAAAAATCCCGGTTCGGCCGATTTAAACCAGTTGAGGTTCCCTTTCAGGGTATTGATCTCCCCGTTATGAGCGATATAGCGGAAGGGCTGGGCCAGTTTCCAGGAAGGGAAGGTATTTGTAGCGAACCGGGAATGGATCAGTCCGAATGCGGAGACCATCCTTTCGTCCCCCAGGTCGGCAAAATAGGACCTGAGCTGCAGCGAAGTCAGCTGTCCTTTGTAAATGAGGGTCCTGGAAGAAAGCGAGACGATATAAAAAAGACCCGATCCCGCTGATCCGGGCATGTTCCGGGTAATCCCGCAGCGGAGCAGGAACAGCCGGCGTTCCAGCGCGTCCTGGTCGGTCATGCCTTCCGGGGCGGCAATGAAAAGCTGCTCCATGCAGGGCTCAACGGCCCGGGCGGTCTCTCCGATCATGCCATGGTCCGTGGGAACTTTCCGGTAACCCAGCACCTGGAGTCCAAGGCTCAGGGCGGAAGCCGAAATGATCTCTTTACAGGATTGGCGCGCAGCCGGGTCGTTTGGAAAATAGACCAGGCCTGCACCGTACCCTCCCTGCCGGGGCAGGCGGAGGCCCTGCTCCAGGAGGCTGTCCCGGAGAAATTCATGGGGGATCTGGATCAGGATGCCCGCGCCGTCCCCGGTGTTTTCCTCACAGCCACAGGCGCCCCGGTGCTCCATGTTCTCCAGCACGGTGAGGGCATCTGAAATAATCTGATGGGATTTTTGTCCGCGGATATGGGCCACAAAGCCGATCCCGCATGCGTCATGCTCGAATTCGGGGGAATATAACCCCTGGGAGGATGGAACCTTCTTCATGATGATCAGCTACCGGGCACAAAAAATCAATCTGTTTGGCTCAATTTAAAGATAATTGCCCATATAATTCAGGAATGTTTATAAGTTCTGGATAAAATATAGAAAATCTTTAAGGATCGGGCCCTTTTTTGAATAAATGATGAAAATCAATCGGGGCTTCGGGTCTTCCCGGGCCCGACCCGGAGCGGAGGCCCGGGAAGGCTTTCATTATGCAGCCGGTCCAGGGCCGTCATCAGGTAGGTGGCCTGGTCCCCGGGATGAAATCCCGTATCCTCGTATTGATGGGGAAGGGGTTCGGTGAGAAGGGCGACGATATGGGAGGGATCGCCGAAACCGATGGAATCCCCGGGGCGGAACCGGTCCAGCAGGTACTGGAATGCGGGGTGAATCGTATCGGCCGGCTCGGTCCAGCCCAGGGTTACCCCGCCGGAATCCGACCGGATCAACGAAAGGGTGGGGGCGGGTGGCGGAATGCTGTCGATCCAGGGCATGGGGGGAAGCAGGGCGGGATAGCGGTAATAATGGTTTTTAAGGGAATCCGTAAAACCCAGGGGATCGGAAAGAAAATACTTAGCGGAATAAAACACGCTTCCTTCCACCTGAGGGTAGGTCCTTTCAGCACGGATCTGCCTTCCCATCTGATCGGGGTCCGCCCAGGCGGAACCCTGCCCGATCCGGTAGGCGGCATGGCCGATATAGAGGGCCCGGCCGTAGCTGTGGCGGGCCCACCAGTCCAGCAGCACTCCGTAGGGGGCACTCCGGTTGCCGAACTCCCAATAGAGCTGCGGGGCCACATAATCGATCCACCCTTTCCGGAGCCAGAGCAGCACATCGGCGTAGAGGTCGTCATAATCCGTCTGGCCGCCGTGGGTTGCGGAACCTTCCGGATCCCGGTCCTGGTTCCTCCAGATCCCGAAGGGACTGATGCCGAACTTCACCCAGGGCTTGATTTTTTTGATCGCAACTGAAACCATCTGGATCACGGTATCCACATTATGCCGCCTCCAGTCCTCCAGGGAAAGGGAGCCCCCGTATTTTTTCCAGGTCTGGTAATCCGGAAATTCTTTTCCGGCGATCCGGTAGGGATAAAAATAATCGTCAAAATGAACCGCATCGATATCGTAGCGGCGGACCACATCGCTGACTACACGGACCAGCCAGTCCCAGGTCTGCGGCAATCCCGGGTTGAAAAATTTACGCCCGCCATAATCCAGGAACCAGTCCGGATGCAACCGGGTTACATGTCCCGGGGAAATCCCCGGATTCTTCAGGTTGAAGACCGCCCGGTATGGATTGAACCAGGCGTGGAATTCCATTCCCCGCGCATGGGCTTCCCCGATCATGAAGGAAAGGGGATCATAATAAGGAGCGGGAGCCACGCCCTGCTTTCCCGAGAGCCATTGGCTCCAGGGTTCGTAGGCAGAAGGGTACATGGCATCGGCCGAAGGCCGGATCTGCACGATGACCGCATTGATCCCGTCCGCACTGAGGGTATCGAGCAGACGGATGAACTCTTGTCTTTGCTCCCCGGGACTCAGCCCTGGTTTGGAAGGCCAGTCCACGTTTTCCACGGTGGCGATCCAGGCTCCCCGGAACTCCCATTTTGGCCCGGTGGACTGGCCCTTCAAAGCCACGGAAAAAAGCAGGCCGCCAGCAAACAGCAGGCATTTTAAGGATCCGGAAATTTTCATGGGTGGAGCAAAAATAAAGTAGGCAATTATATACTTTGTGGGAGTATATATTCCCGCTTCATTGCCCGGCGTAACCGCCGCTGCTTCACGGGCACTTCGGAGCTGCCTGCCCCTGTTTTTAATCCAAAATGTTTGATGTTCCTGGCTGCATTGATATCCCTATCATGACAGGTCCCACAGTCACCGCAAAC
>DATKSX010000138.1:0-4379 GCA_035531415.1 Chitinophagaceae bacterium | reverse complement strand
CCGGATCAGCGGATCCCGATCTGGATCTCGGTAAGGTGGTTTCGATCATCGTTGAAATCCATATAAAGGTATAATTCCCGGTTCTGCCCGGAAAGCCGGTGTCCGGCGGCTTGAATTTCAGTCAGTAGCTTTCCATAAATTTCCGGGAATAAAGTCCATGGACCGGCATGACGAACGCTCACGCACCGGAACGGTTCCGTCCGCAACAGGGAAAATGGGGCGGGAATGGGAGTGCCGGGAGTCACCGGAATGGCAATTTGCAATTGAAAAAAGGTGTCCGGATTTCCATCCGCCCCCTGGTAGATCCAATAAAGGGGTCCGGTCACTTCCAGGCCGGCCTGCTGGGAGGCCGCGTACAACTCCCGGGAACGAACCCGGACATGGTCCATCATCCCGGCGAAATTTACCTTATGGCTGGAGCACAACATGCTCATCGGTGGAATTTCCAGAATTTCCATCATGGATTGCGAATCGAAATAGAGCATTTCCCAATAGTCCTCAGACCGAAATGCTTCTGAGGTATTGGTAGCTTATGGTGATGCTGGCAAATGGGTCAGCAGGCATGTCATGCTCCACGAAAAAATGCTTCATCCCGGCAGTGGAAGCCTGGGCGAAAATCCTTTTGAAGTTCACGATGCCCTGACCTGCAGGCTCCAGGGTTTTGAAGTCGGCGCTGATGTCCTTCACATGCCAGAGCGGGAACCTTCCGGGATTTTCCCGGAAAAGTTTCACCGGATCCGCCCCGCCCTTGGTCGCCCAGGCCAGGTCCAGTTCCATCTTTAACAGGGATGGGTCCGTATTTTTCAGCAGCAGGTCATAGGGAAGCTGTCCTTCCACGGGATGAAATTCCATGTCGTGGTTGTGGTAGCACATGGTGATTCCCGCCTTTTTGGCCAGGGCGGCTGCCTGGTTCAGGGTTTGGCAGGACTGGTGGATCTCATCCAGCGTCGATACCGGGGTGGAAGCGCAGACCAGGTAGGACAGGCCTCCCTCAGCGGCCTCATCGATCACCTCCTGGGCGTTGTCCCGGAGGTTTTTCTGGGCTGGAAAGTGGATGGGTTTCCCATCCGGCCCCAGACGGGGTTTTGCCCCTGCGGGTCTTTTGAAGGGGGCTCCAGCGACGTGGTGGGAAATCCAGTGCAATCCGGCGTCCCGGGCCACAGCGGCGAACTCCCTGGGACCATATCCATAATAGGCCGGTTTATGGCTGAACGCGGATTCAATTTCCCTGTACCCGATCGAGGCCACCCTTTTCAGAACGGCTGGGGTATCGGTGTCGATCACGTTGAACAGGGTGAAAAGCTGCAGTCCAATGGGGTGATTTCCCGCGGCCATCAGGGAGGAGAGCCCTCCCCGGGACAAGGCCAGGCTGCCCAGGGCGATCGTCCCGGAATGCTTCAGAAACCCCCTGCGGCTAGACATAAAAACGGATTGAACGGTTTAGCATGCTCCAATATACAAAACACTCAAAACTGCGCCATGAAAATACATGGACGCATCCCAGGATCATATAGTTTTGCAGGGCACCCATACCCCAAGCCATGCCCCTGCAACTCCTTTCCCCGACTGATTATAAGAAAACCTACCGGGTTTTCGTGGTGATCCTGCTCAGCATGCTGTTGCTTTCGCAGGCCATCATCCAGTTCATGATCACCAGTTCCAAATATGATGGAACGATCATCCAGGTAGCCGGGCAGCAGGGTATGCTGAGCCAGGATATCGCCAAAACAGCCCTGAACATCCGGCTCAACCTGATCCAGGGCAGGAACAACAATCTGGAAGCCTACAACCTTAAGAAACTGGTGACCCGTTTTGAAACCAACCATTACAGCCTCCTGCTGGGAAATGACTCCATGGGGATCACCGCAAACAACAGCCCGGAAATCCTTCGGTTATTCCGGGCCCTTCAGCCCAGTTTCCTGGCCATCGAGTTTTCCGCCAAAACCATAGCCTTCCAGTCCAGTTTCGCCGAGGGAATGGATGATTATATCGATAATATCCTGGTGCACGAGGAAACCTTCCTGAACCTCATGGAAGGGATCGTCCTGGGATATAACCGGGAAAACCAGCAAAAAATCAGAAATCTCCAGTACATCGAGATCTTGCTCGCCATTGCCACCCTGGTCCTGGTAACCCTCGAGATCATTCTTTTATTTACCCCCTTATTGCGCAAGCTTCAGGAACGGAACCGGGACCTGGAAAGCCAGAATGCGCGGACCCGGCATTTCCTTTATGTGATCTCCCATGGCATCCGCAAGCCGGTGGCCAATCTCCTGGGGCTGAGCGACCTGCTCAGCTCGGCCCCGGCCGGAGACCGGATCACCGTAGGTCATATCCGCCAAAGCGCTCTGGAGCTGGACCAGCTCATCCGGGAGCTAAACGAAAATTTGCAGGGGGCAGGGGAGGAGGGCATTTCCTGAATCAGCAGTCCCAGCGCTGAAGCAGGTCTGTAATCTGTTCCCCTTCGATCAGGAATCCGTCATGCCCGTAGGGAGATTGGATCTCGCAGTACCGGGAGGCAGGCATATGAAAGGTCAGTATCCGTTGTTCCTCCGGGGGACAGAGGATATCACTGGTGATGGCGATGACCAGGGCCGGTTGCCGGATGCTGGCAAGAATCTCCTCCACCGGGAGGTTTCTGCCCCGGGCCAGATGATGGCTGTCCATGGCCTTGGTCAGGAGCCAGTAAGACTGGGTATTGAAACGACGGATCAGTTTTTCTCCCTGGTGCAGGATATAGGAGGAAGCCCGGTAATGGTCCAGTTTTTCCGGATCGGGATCCGTCTGGGTCCGCACATAGGTCTCATAATTGCGGTAGGTGAGCATGCCAATGGCCCTTGCCGCCTTGAGCCCGGACCATCCGGCCCCGGGATCGGCCTGATTCCAGGTCGGATCCGCCTCAATGGCCAGCCGCTGGGTGGTATGGATGGCAATACCCCAGGCGCTTTCCCGGGCGCTGGTGGTGAGCAGCAGGAGCTTCCCGACACAACCGGGTTCCATGACCGCCCATTCCAGGGCCTGGTATCCTCCGAGAGATCCGCCGGCCAGGATCCGGATCCTGGAGATGCCCAGGTGACGGCACAGGAGCTGGTGGGCATGGACCATATCCCGGACGGTAACCAGGGGAAAATTCAGACCAAATGGTTTTCCGGTTTTCGGATCCTGGGAAGCCGGACCGCTGGTCCCATAGCAAGATCCCAGGATATTTGCGCATACTATGAAATCCCGGGCCGGATCAAAGGCTTTTCCCGGACCGACCAGGCTGGCCCACCAGTCCGCTGCATCCGAATTGGCCGTCAGGGCATGACAGATCCAGACCACATTATCCCCTGTGGGGCTGCGATTCCCATAGACATGATAGCCGATCTGAATTCGCTCCAGGGTTTGGCCGCATTCGAAACGGAAGGGTCCCTCGGGTTGAAAGGTCTGAAAAGCCAGGGTTTGGGATTTTTTCAGGGCCAAAATTAACGGGTAATTGCCGATCTCCGGGGTCCGGCTGGATAAAATTATGTCCTGGAACACCTGGGATCCGTTGTCCTGGCGGATTTGGGATGATTTTAGGGAGGCATGCAGGGGCAAATGGGTCAAGGCGTACCTTTGTGCCCGGGCGGAAGCCGGGTACATCAATTCCAAATTATTATAGGCATGAAAATCCATTTGAAAAGGATCGACGACAGCATGGGCATGGAGGCAGAGGACGAATCAGGCCACAAAGTCCGGATGGATTCTTCTGCGGAACATGGAGGCCACGGCAAAGGCATGCGGCCCATGCAAATGCTGCTCATGGGCCTGGGAGGCTGCACTTCCATCGATGTGGTCTCGATCCTGAAGAAACAGAAACAGCCCCTGGACGATCTGAAGATCACCATTGACGGGGATAGAGAACCGGGGGTTGAGCCCTCTTTATGGAAAAAGGTCCGGATCCAGTTCAAACTTGAAGGGGCGATTGATCCGGGAAAAGCCGAACGCGCGGTGGAATTGTCCATGATGAAATATTGTTCCGTGGCTGAAACCCTGAGAAGGGCTGGTGCGGACATCACCTGGGAGGTGCAGGTAGTCCACCCTTCCCTCCCCATAAAACCGTAAAGGAAAACCCATGGATGACCAATCGCTGGATCCCCAGACCCGGGCGATCCGAATTCAGCCGGAACGTTCCGGGCAGCGGGAACATGCCACCCCCATTTATCTGACCTCCAGCTTCGTATTTGATGATGCAGAACAGATGCGGGCAGCCTTTGCTGAGGAGATTCCTTCCAACATTTATTCCCGGTTCAGCAATCCCAATACCGATGAGCTCAGCCAGAGGATGTGCGCCCTGGAAGGGGCGGAGGCGGGCTATTCCACCGCCTCCGGCATGGCCGCCATTTTCGGAAGCTTCA
>DATKSX010000137.1:0-4144 GCA_035531415.1 Chitinophagaceae bacterium | reverse complement strand
CACCCCTGAGATTGAGGAACGGGTTCAGTTCGAGCTGGATACCATCGCCCGGATGGGTTTTGCGGGGTATTTCCTCATCGTTGCCGATTTCATCCGGGCCGGAAGGGAAATGGGGGTGGTTATCGGTCCCGGGAGGGGATCGGCTGCCGGGTCGGTCGTGGCCTACTGTACCGGAATCACAAACATTGATCCCATTAAGTACAACCTGCTTTTCGAACGCTTCCTCAACCCGGACCGTAAATCCATGCCGGATATCGACACCGATTTCGATGATGAAGGCCGCCAGAAGGTGATCGATTA
The DNA here is from genome assembly GCA_035531415.1 of Chitinophagaceae bacterium. Taxonomy (GTDB): domain Bacteria; phylum Bacteroidota; class Bacteroidia; order Chitinophagales; family Chitinophagaceae; genus JANWKA01. The sequence continues at coordinate 3,844 of DATKSX010000137.1, read as the reverse complement.
TGTGGTAGAAAAATACGGACGCAACCAGGTGGCCCAGATCGTGACTTACGGAACCATGGCCGCCAGAAGCAGCATCAAGGATGTGGGCCGGGTGCTTTCCCTGACTCCATCGGAAACCGCGACCCTGAGCAAGCTCGTACCGGAGCGGCCGGGCATCGAACTGGACCGGCTCCTCCATGCCCCCCTCACCGGGCCCAGGGACAGCATTGAGGAAATCGAACGTCTGAGGGGCCAGGACCTGGAGAACATGATGAAACTGCGGCAGATCGCCAAGGGGAATGATGTTCAGGCCAGAACCCTCCGGGAGGCGGCTTTGCTGGAAGGATCCGTGCGCAATACCGGGATCCACGCTGCCGGGATCATCATTGCTCCAACCGATCTGACCGACCTGATGCCGGTCTGCGCCTCCAGGGAATCCACCCTGATGATCACCCAGTTTGAAGGAGGGATCATCGAGAACGCCGGGGTAATTAAAATGGATTTTCTCGGACTGAAAACCCTCAGCATCATCCGAAGCGCTGTCCAGCTCGCGGAGAAGAATCATGGCATTGAGATCGATATCGACCGGATCCCCCTGGATGACCGGCTCACTTATAACTTGTTCCAGCAGGGGGAGACCCTGGCCATTTTCCAGTTTGAATCTCCCGGAATGCAGAAATACCTCAGGGAGCTCCGCCCCGACAAGCTGGACGACCTGATCGCCATGAACGCCCTGTTCCGCCCGGGACCAATGGATTATATCCCCCAGTTCATCCGCCGCAAGCTTGGGTTGGAATCCGTGGTGTATGACCTACCCGAGATGGAGGAAATCCTGAAAGAGACTTATGGGGTGACGGTTTACCAGGAGCAGGTCATGCTCCTGAGCCAGCGCCTGGCGGGTTTCTCCAAGGGAGACGCCGATGTGCTGCGCAAAGCGATGGGGAAAAAACAGAAAGAGGTCCTGGATAAGATGAAGTCCCAGTTCATGCAAGGATGCTCCAAAAACGGATTTTCTCCCAGGACCTGCGATAAGATCTGGGGGGATTGGGAGTCCTTCGCCCAGTATGCCTTCAACAAGTCCCATTCCACCTGCTATGCCCTGGTGGCTTACCAGACCGCCTACCTGAAGGCCCATTATCCCGCGGAATTCATGGCAGCAGTGCTCAATTACGCCAGTAATATTGAGAAGGTCACCTTTTACATGGAAGAGTGCCGCAGGATGGGTCTTAAAGTGCTCGGACCCGATGTCAATGAATCCCAGCAGGGATTTGCCGTGAACGCCCTGGGAGAGATCCGCTTCGGTCTGGGCGGGCTGAAGGGAGTGGGGACGGTGGCGGTGGAAAACCTCCTGGAGGAAAGGCAGCGGGGCGGTCCGTTCCGCAGCGCTTTCGAACTGGTCCGCAGGGTGAACCAGCGGACGGTGAACAAAAAATCCCTGGAATCCCTGGTGCTCTCCGGGGCCTTTGACGGATTCAGCGAACTGCATCGGGCCCAGTATTTCCACCATGGGGATGGGGACAAGGTGACCGGTCTGGAAAAGATCATCCGGTTCGGTAACCAGTTCCAGACCGGAGGGGTTAGACCTTCCGGCTCCCTGTTCGGGGATGGAGAGGCTCCGCAGGTCAGGGAACCCCAGCTGGACCGATGCCCTCCCTGGCCGCTGGTGGAACGGCTTACCAGGGAAAAGGAAGTCACCGGGATCTTCCTTTCAGGCCATCCCCTGGATCATTTCCGGTTCGAGCTGGAACATTACCATATCCAAACCATCCTGCAGTTCAATGAACTTTCCAAACTGATCGCGGAAAACCCGGCCGCTGCCGCAACAAACGGTACCCAGTTCCGGCTGGCAGGATTTGTAACCAGCGCCGACCACAAGACTTCACAGAAAGGCAACAAGTATGGAAAGCTCCAGATCGAGGATTTCTCTGGGAGCACCGAGCTCGTCCTGATCGGGGACGATTATGTGAAGCAAGGGGCTTTCTGCCAGAAGGGATATTGCCTTTTTATAACAGGAGGGTTCCGCTCCAGACCTTACCGGGAAGATGAATACGAATTCAAAATCAGTTCCATCCAACTGCTGGAGGACCTCAAGAAGAAGCAGACCAGACAGATCATCCTTTCCGGGGAACCCTCCCGGATTTCTTCCAAACTCGTGGATTTTCTCTCCCTTCATGAACGGAACCATCCGGGCAAAACCGAATTACGCTTCGACCTGACCGATCCGGAGGGGCAAGTGACCGTTTCCCTTCGGGGCACCCAGAAACCGGTTGAAGTCAACGACGGGTTGGCGGATTTCCTGACGGCACAGCCCGGTTTGGGCGTTCAGGTAGTTGTGGCGGACCCCAGACTGTCAAAAATGCAGTAAATTGCATTGGATTGGAATTTGATATACAAACGACGTAAAACAGTGATTTCACCGGCTTAAATTAAGAACCATGTCATTAGAACTTACGGATTCCAATTTTCAGCAGGAAGTGATGACTTCCAAGCAGTTGAATGTAGTAGATTTCTGGGCTGAATGGTGTTCCCCCTGCCGGGCGATTGGCCCGGTGATCGAGGAGTTGTCCAAGCAATATGCGGGTAAGGTCAAGGTAGGAAAAGTGAATGTGGATTTCAATCCTGAAGTGTCCATGAATTATGGCATCACCTCCATTCCCGCCATCCTTTTCATCAAAGATGGTAAGGTGGTCGACCGCCATATCGGAAGCGCTCCCAAATCTGTTTTGGAAAAGAAGATCCAGGCCCATATCTAAGCCTGGGGTTCAGGAGAACCCGCACATCAGAACTGCAATTGGGTTTTAAAAAATGCTGGCCGGATCAGGCAGATCACGGCCCTTTGTCACAATTGGGTAAGTTTTGTCCTTCGGAATGCTTGCATTCCTCCGATTTCCTCCTTTATTCCTTTTCTGGAAAAATTGGCGAAGCCGCCCCTGGAATTTCCAGGATGAATTTTCCAGACAATACCTGGGAACAGAATGCCGTTAATACCAGGCGGTAATGAACCTTCATTTGATATTTGCCATCAAAATGAATGGGAAAAAGTCGGGAGCATCCCGATCCATCCCGGATACCTGCTTTTGAGCGCCGATTTGGCTTGAAATTTAACCCTAAATTTGATTTTCAGTCTTTCCCATCCAGGGGCTTTTGTCCAAGTGAGGATTGGGCCGGGGATTTCCGAGTATAACCGCTGTACAGCATGAAAGCCAGGTTTGCCCCTTATCCCTTCCCCGGCTGGGGTCGTTTCCTGCTTCTTTTAGTAATCCAGTTCTCTCTTACAGGTGTGGTCGAGGCCCAGAGAAAATGCGGCTGGGATCAGGCCGTTTCGGATGCCATCGCCCGCCACCCCGAGTTGCGGGCCCGTTGGGAAGAACTCCAGGCGGGCCCCAGGCTTTCCCTGGGCCTGCTGAACGCCAACCGGCTGAATGCCGGACCGGTAACCATCCCGGTGGTGGTCCATATCGTTTTGACGAATCCTTCCCAGGTGACCGATTCTGCGGTCCTTTCCCAGATCGCTGTGCTGAACCGGGACTATAATGCCTCCAATCCGGATACCTCCCAGGTTCCGGGATCATTCAAACCCCTGGTCGGGAACATGCAGATGAATTTCTGCCTGGCCCGCCGGGACCCCCAAGGCAACCCCACTACCGGGATCGTGCGCGTGGTGACCAGCCAGACGGAGTTTAGCATAAACAACGCCTGCCAGGGCGTGAAACATGCCAGTTCCGGGGGTTCGGATGCCTGGAACGATTCTTCCTACCTGAATATCTGGGTCTGCAACATGCAGGCCGGATTCCTGGGGGTTACGACACCCTCCGGTATGTACCCGGATGATGAACAGGGCGTGGTGATCCAGTATACGGCTTTC
>DATKSX010000136.1:0-13215 GCA_035531415.1 Chitinophagaceae bacterium | reverse complement strand
TAATGAAACAAAAAGAATCTGAGTTTTTGGAACGAATAATCTTATCAATACTTGTTTGATAGTTTGTCCATGGAACCTGCGCGTTCGCTTTAATGAACAGAAGGTTTGGTTGAACGAATGTCATACCAGAGGACTGCATTGGTTAATCTTTCAACAACAATGCATTTCATGATCATAAAATGTCTTTCCTTCGGGTCCGAGGGTTCGAGTCCGAAAAAGACCGAAATTTCAAGGTAAGTCATTCGGTTAGCTTCCAAATTTGACCACTGATTTTTAACTCTTTATATCGCATTTTGCGGACCCTTCCTGAAAATGATCCTAAAGGATCCGACTGATCCCTGGTCCCCCAGGAATTATTTCCCGGTGCAGGGTTTCCTACCCTTCATTTCCTAACCTTCCGGATCTTCCAACAACACCAGGAAAATCATTTCAGATAGACCTCAATGGTAGCGGCCGACCCCCGGCGTGGGGCCAGGAAATGGTCGACCTGACGGTAATGCTGCTCCAGGGCGTTGCGGATCTCGAAAGGAAAGAAATTATTGAGTTCCGGGACATATTCATACAATACCAGGTCATATTGCTTTTGGTCGATCCTTTGGATATACTGGTCGATCTGCCGCTGGAACATGGCCACTCCTTTATGGTACCAAAGCGGGATATCCTGACCTGTTTCCGGCCGGTAAGGCATGGCCCAGGCCAGCGGGGTGAGCTCGGTCATATTCAATACCCGGATGTGAGGGCTGTTTTTCACGACAGGTAATTGTAAAATCCGGTCCATTCCCTTTGCGGTTGAAGCAGGCATATAAATCTTCCGGAATGCCGGAATGTCGCTGTATACCCATTTGCTGTCGGAATTCACGGTATCCCGGTTCAGCATATAGGTCCGAATGGAGATTTCATTTTCGTCTGGGGCTGCGAAACTGGGAAAGTCCCGGACCAGGATCCGGTCCAGGTATTTCCAATAGGTTCCGGACCACCAGATGACTACGAGGCCCAGGACGGGCAGCAGGATCTTCCACTTGGTGAAATCCAGGTTCAGGAATTCGTTCAGCAAGGTCAGGATGAAAACGAACGCGAAAGAATGGAAGAAGATGTTGTTGTCCGGAGGCGTGTAGCTGGTCACCTGGAAGATGGCCGCTTCGGTAAGAATGCCCAGGGTAAGCAGGGTGAAAACCATCCTGGGCTGGTCCTGGAAGTATTTCTTCAGGTTCTGGCCCCGGGCCAGAAACAACATGAGGATGGCCAGAAGATAGAACTTAAGCCAATCGGAAGTGGTCAAAAACTCATCGATCAGGTCGTATCCGGACAACCTGGAATTATGGGGAGCCTGACCGTAATTGAACCAGTATCCAAAGCCGTAACGGGAAAAGGGCAGGATGACCGCCGCCGCCACTGCCGCGAAAAACATTAGGAACCAGAGTAGGGGACGGTAATCCCGGCGCCGATTGCAACAATAAGCCAGGAGAAAAAGGCAGATCAGAAGCGTCATTCCACCTGCGTCCTGTTTGGTGAAAAAGGAGATGAATACGAAAGCGGCAGAACCTAAAAGATGCCAGATTTTTCCCCTGAGTCCCGGCCGGAGCAGGTATTTCATCAACAAGCTCAGGGCGACCAGCTCGAACACGATCACGCTTTGGTTATACCAGGGCCAAAAATTGAAAAAGGAATAGGAAAGGCAAAAAACCACAATCGAAAGCAAACGGATCCCCGGGCTGATTTTCAGGCTCCTCAGGATACTGCGGAAGGAAAGCCCCGAAATAATATTGATCAATACCTGGGCTTTAACCAGGGTCACCAGGTAAGGCCCGAAGATTTTGAAGAAAATGGCAGGGATCACCCAAAACGCAAATCCGGTCGGAATCCCGAAATCCCGGTAGGGCATCTCCCCGAGATATAACCGGTAAGCCCCTTCCCAGGTCAGGAAGATGTTCACCCGGTAAGGAAGGCCGACCAGCAGCGGCACCAGGGCCAGCCCGACGATGCATGCGATTTCCAGGGTGGATATCCCGTACCGGCTCCGCAACAGGCTTGTTTTAGGGGGTAATTCCATTCAGGGGATTTGAAGGGTTAAATCATTGGAGAACCAACTGCGCAGCGTGGCCCCTGCCGGCCTGGCTGCGATCCACCAATTGCCAAAACTGGTCCACCCTCGCGGACCAGCTGTTGGACCGGGCAACCCGGATTCTTTCAGCCACTTTTTCCGGACTGTCCCTATCCAGGGCAATGCTGATTTGTCGCAGAAAATCCGGGTGGTCCTCCGCAAGATAAGCCACCGCACCGAAGCCCCTGATATCGGCCGAAAAACTGGTCGACACCACCGGTTTTCCGGCAGCCAGGTACTCGTTGATCTTCAGGGGATATATCCCCCGGGTGAATCCGTTTTTCAAAAAGGGGATGACGGCGCATCCGGCCTGCCTCAGATAGGCCGGAAGGTCCTTGAGGGGCCGGGACCCAACCAAAAGGATATTGGGAAACCGGTCCAGGCCTTCCTCCGTCCGGACTTTTTCTTCGACCGGTCCAACAAGCACCAAGGTTTTGTCGGGATGCACAGCAGCGATTTTCCGCAGCAGTTCGAAATCCACCCGAGAACGGTCCAGGTTTCCCGTATAAAGGATGAGGGGCCGGGGTTTCCCCTCCAGTTCGCGGGGACAAGGCAGGTCCTGATTTGCAGCAGTCCCGAACAGTTCCGTATCCGCCGCATTGGGCAACAGGGCCACCCCTGGGGAAATTTTCCCCAGCCTGGATTGAAGTTCCGAGGAGGTGGCTAGCACGATATCGGCGGCCTCCATCTGGCGCTTTTCCAGGATTTCCCCGTGGCGCTTCATATAAGGGGCATGAGATATTTCATCCACGGACAGATAGATCCGCAGCAAGGGTTTGAGGTCGGACGGAGTATGCAACAGGTAGGCAGGATCGAAGGCATTGACCAGCAGGAAATCCCGCACCTGAAATTCCTTCAGGATCCGGCGGACCGCCTGCCAGACCCTGCGGTCATTGAACCGGCGGAGCTTTTCGAACAGTTTGCCGGGGGGGAGCCCGTTGACCGGCAGGGTGATCCCCGGGGTGACCAGGGCCAGGTTGTCGTGAAATCCTTCCACCTGGCGGAAAATCCCTTTGCCCAGCACCAGGGGCCGCATCCTTTCCCGGATTTCCCTTCGGTTGAAATGCACCAGAATGTCTTTGATGGAAAATGGATGGTCGATGACGAAGACTCGGCCCTGCCTGGAAAATTCCCGGGCCAGGGATATACCCGTGGAGGAAAAAGGGTTATCCCAACGGATGAGGCTGATCAGGATGATATCCGGACGCGGGGTCATGAAGGGAGCCTAAAACTACAAAGAAAATCAAAACAATGCCTTGCAGGGTACTTTTCTGCTTCTTACATGTAGCGGAAATTTACTATTTTTGCCGATATCCGATGCCTGTGAACCCTTACATCAGGTTGCTTCGCCCCAAGGACTGGGCAAAAAACCTTTTCCTTTTCATTCCGGTTTTTTTTGCGGGCGGTTTTTTCAAACTGTTGGTGCTAATCCAGCTCGCAGAAGGGTTTGCAGCCTTCAGTCTTGTAGCCAGCAGCATTTATATCCTGAACGATTACCGGGATATCGCGGCCGACCGCAACCATCCGGTGAAGCGATACCGTCCCCTGGCGAGCGGTGCCGTTTCGGTGCCTGGAGCCATGGCCCTGATGGTGGCATGCCTGGTAATCGGATTTTCCATTGCCCTGGCGGTAAAGGAGAAGTTCGCTTTCGTGCTGGCCCTCTATTTCGTTCTGAACCTGGCCTATTGTTTTGGCCTGAAGCATATTTCCATCCTGGATATCATCATCGTCGCCGTCGGCTTCGTACTCCGGGTCAAGGCGGGAGGGGTCATCGCCTTCGTGGTGATTTCCCAATGGCTGATGATCATGGTATTTCTGCTGGCCCTGTTTATGGCGGTGGGCAAAAGAAGGGACGATGTGATGATCAAGGAAAAATCAGGACAGGACATGCGCCGCTCCATCAGCGGATACAATCCGGATTTTCTGAACGTTTGCCTGGCGATCTTCTGTGCGGTGATCATCATGGCTTATATTATGTATACCATGAGTCCTAAGGCCAATGAACGGCTTGGGGATTACCGGCTTTACTACACCTCCCTGTTCGTCATTTCAGGGATCATGAGGTACCTTCAACTGATCTACCTGGAAAATGATGCCGGTTCTCCAACCAAACTGCTCTACCGGGACCGCTTCCTGCAGATTAACCTGTTGCTCTGGGTGGTCAGCTTTTACGTGATCCTGTATCTTCCATCCATAACTCTTTTCAAACCCTGATGAAAAAGAAAATCGCCAATTGGGGAAACTACCCGGTGGTCATCTCGGAGGAACAATCTTTTACCCTGGAGGAGGAGGCCCGGGCTTCCCTGGAGGGGATGGACTCGGTCATCGGCCGGGGAAACGGACGGTGTTATGGAGATGCCAGCCTGGGCGATACCACTTTTGGCACCCTAAAATTCGACAAGGTGCTTTCCTTCGACCGTGGCCAGGGCATATTCACCTGTGAATCCGGCATTACCCTGGACCAGATCCTGAAGATCATTGTCCCTTCCGGATGGTTCCTTCCGGTGACCCCGGGAACCAAGTTCATCACGGTGGGCGGGGCGGTGGCCTCCGATGTGCATGGAAAAAATCACCACGTGGACGGGGCTTTTTCCAACCATGTGGTCTCCATGGATATCCTGGTGGCCAGCGGAAAAGTCCTGACCTGCTCTGGCTCCCTGCTTCCTGACCTTTTCGAAGCCACCTGCGGGGGCATGGGGCTGACAGGCCTGATTTTGAGGGTCAGTTTCCGCCTGAAGAAAATCGAGTCCTCTTACATCCGCCAAAAGCAGATCAAGGCAACCAACCTCGACCATGTCCTCAGCCTTTTTGAGCAATACCGCCATTATACCTATTCCGTCGCCTGGATCGACTGCCTGAAAAAGGGAAACCATTTCGGCAGGAGCATCCTGATTCTGGGGGAACATGCCACACGGTCCGAACTCAGCCCGTCCCAGACGAGGGACCCGCTGAAGCTTCCCCGGCAGACCCAGTTCGTTTTCCCTTTCACCATGCCTTCCTTTGTGCTCAACCCCATCACAGTAAAAGCCTTCAATTTCCTGGTCTATAATAAGAACTTCATGCCAGAGATGGATTCGGTGGTGTCCTATGAGCCTTTTTTCTATCCCCTCGACTCCTTCCTCCATTGGAACCGAGCTTACGGAAAGGCCGGTTTCGTCCAATACCAGTTCGTGCTCCCCTTCGAAAGCAAGACCGCCCTGATCGAGATCATGACCAAGATCAGCGACCAGGGGATGGGCTCCTTCCTCACCGTGCTGAAGACCTTCGGACCCCAGCAAAGCATCATTTCCTTTCCCATGGAAGGCTATACCCTCGCCATGGATTTCCCGGTCCGCCGGGGCCTTTTCGCCTTCCTGGACCAGCTGGATCGCATTGTCCTGGAACATGGGGGGAGGATCTACCTTTCCAAGGATGCGCGGATGAGCCCTGAAGTATTCTGGAACAGTTATCGGGACGCGGACCGGTTCATGGAGATCGTCCGTCGCTATAATCCTGAGTATAAGTTCCGGTCCATGCAGTCCGACCGGTTGCTGCTCACCAAAATTTAACCGATTCCCCATGCCCAGCGCCCTGATCCTTGGTGCCAGTTCTGATATGGCCTTAGCCATCGCCCGGACCTTCGGGGCCGGAGGGTATGACCTCATCCTGTGCGGGAGGAAAGTGAGCCGGCTTGCCCCGATGCAATCCGACCTGGAGATCCGCTTCGGGGTCCGGGCTTTCCTGGCAGAATTCGATGCAGAGGACCCCGGAAGTCATCAGGCCTTTTACGATTCCCTGGGACAGCGGCCCGATGTGGCGATCTGCGTCATGGGATTTATGCCCGGGGAAAAACCCGCTGAGCAGGATTGGAAAACGGTGGAAAGGACCATCCTGGTCAATTATACCGGGGCCGTTTCCATCCTGAACCTCATCGCCGCAGACTTTGCCTCCATCGGAAAAGGAACGATCGTCGGGATCAGTTCGGTGGCCGGCCTGAGGGGCCGGCAGAGCAACTATATTTATGGAAGCGCCAAGGCAGGCTTCCTGACCTATCTTTCCGGCCTGCGCAACCGCCTTTATCCCATGGGCATTCATGTGGTGACCGTGCTTCCGGGATTTGTCCGCACCCGCATGACGGAAAACCTCCCCCTGCCTCCCCTGCTTACCGCCGAACCGGCTGAAGTGGGAAAGGCGGTTTTTCAGGCTGTGAAGCAAAAGAAAAACCTGATCTATGTTCGCTGGTTCTGGCGCTGGATCATGCTGCTGATCCGGTTGATCCCGGAATCCCGCTTTAAAAAGATGAAGCTTTGAAACAGGCGCTTTCCCTGTTTGACCTCGATGGAACGATCACCAACCGGGATACCCTGTGGGAGATCATCCGGTTTCAGAAAGGAACCTGGATTTTTGTCCTGGGAATGATCCTTTTGTCCCCGGTCCTGGTTGCCTACAAGCTGGGGATAATATCCAATACCTCCGCCAAGCAATCCGTCCTCCGCCTTTTCTTCGCCGGAATGTCCGAACCGGTTTTCCAGGCAGGCTGCAATGCTTTCCAATCCCAACGGCTCCCCTCCCTGGTCCGCAGGGGGGCTGGCCAAGCCATCCGGGAAGCCCTCAGCAGGGGGGACCGGGTCATTGTTGTTTCCGCATCGGCAGGAAACTGGGTCTCCGGTTGGTGCCGGGAGACCGGGGTGGAATGCATCGCCACCATATTGGAAAGCATCGGGGGAAGGATGACCGGCCGGATCCTGGGAAAGAATTGTGCCGGGACCGAGAAGGTGATCCGGATCCGGGAAACGGTTCAGCTGGAAGATTACGATCCGATCTATGCCTACGGGGACAGTCCATCCGACCAGCCCCTGCTTGGGCTCGCCACCTACGCATTTTATAAACCATTCCGGGAAAAAGAAAAAGGGGATCAGCGGATCTCGTAAAGCCGGGCGTAGGGGTCCGGGATCAGTTCCATCCGGTTTCCATAGGTCAATAATGGACCACAAATTTAGGACAGGTTGTTAAACTTGATTTTTCATCCTAAATTTTTGGAACTATGGCAACAACAAGATGAAAATTCACTACCGAATTCAAGAAAACAGTGGTTCTGGAAGCGCACAAGGAGGGTAAAACCATCCACGAATTAGGGGACCAGTTTGACCTCCATCCGCAGTTGATTATGAATTGGAAGCGGCATTTTATGGAACACAGCTCGGAAGTCTTCGACAAGGGGCATTCTTCCGACAGCCAGGATAAGGATAACCTCATTGACCGACGGTCTGCCCAGATTGGGCAATTAAAGGTGGAATGCGATTTTCTTAAAAAAATATAAGACCTCGCGTGATCTGGCTGATCGTCGCGGAATGGCTGGGCCTCCGGCCTTCCCCATATCCATTTCCTGCCCATGTGAGCTGATGGGGGTCCACCGGAGCGGATTGTATTATAAACTATTGAAAGAAAGCGACTTAAACTTAACGCTGATGCGACTTATGGATGAACAATTCCTGCAATATCCCTTTTGGTATGTTCGCAGGTTGAGCCGATGGTTGCGGGAAAAGGGATACGAGGATAATCGCAAGGGCTTCAATGGCTTTACCGAAAATGGGCCTGGATACGCTATATCCGAAAAGAAAACTGACCCTGTCGGATCCTGACAGCAATAAATATCCTTACCTGCTCAAAACTCAGTTTGTTTCCAAAAGCGCCATGTCAAAACCAAACGAAAACCGATCCTACCGAATATATGAAGATTTGGCAAGGTTGTTCATATAGGAAGGAAAAAATCTTTATCTGGTCCCAAATTAGAATATAAACGAAGTTCAGTATAAATAAATGATAGCCAAAAAGGAATTTTAATCATAAATTAGCAAACCAAATCTTTTAAGGTAAAATGGCATATATAACTTGACCTTAGGAATTCCTTTTTGAAGAAATTTTTGGAAACTTATTCAAAAAGGTTAAAATAAAACCAATATTGGCATGCAAACTACTTTTTCAAATTACCGCCCATCATTAAAAAATGGAAAACAGTACATAAAATATTTTTTCTATTTTCGGGAGTATTTAATCCAAGGAGACTTTAAATCAATTTTTAACTCCTTCCAATGGGTAATTCGAAATAAATTACCTAGAAAGGATTATCAGTTAACTTCCAAGATGGGGAGATTTATTGCCCGAAAGCAAACTACAGACTTCCAATTTCCTAATTTTGCTTATGAATCTGAAGTAAAAAAATATATAAAAAATAATTTGAATTCTTTTGATCTGTTTATTGATGTTGGGGCTTGTATGGGAGAATATTGTATATGGTTGGCCAACTCAGGCAAGGAAGTAATTGCATTTGAACCAATTTCATTTTCCGCTTTAGAAAATAATGCTGAACTTAATAATATTAAGGACAAAATTGTTATATTTCCTGTAGGTTGTGGAAGAAAAAGTGAAAAAGTGAATTTTAATATTCCCTCTTCTCTTATTTCCTCTTCACATATTGATAGAAAAACGAAAGAAGGTAAAAGTGTGGAGATTGTTACCTTGGACCAATACCTTGGGTACATTCCTCAAGATAAAAAAATACTTCTTAAATTGGATGTGGAAGGAATGGAGTGTGAAGTAATTGAAGGAGGTAAGAATTTTATATCCCAACATAATAATATTCAGATTATATATGAACACTTTAAGTCGGACAACTTTAGAAACGACAATGCCCTACTTCAGTGTGGAGACTTCTCATTTGAAAATCTGGATGAAGTTAATAGATTGGCCATTAAAAAGTTCAATTCGTAAAGGTTAATGAATCCAATGCATTACTAAACTGTATCGTCCTGAAATAGGTTGACACCAACAGTTTACCTCTGTTTTCCGCATTTGGGCCACCCACCCCGCTCATTGGGATATTTAATCCCACAGGCAGATAAAAGGGATTGTTGTTCCTGGGATTTAGCCATAAATACTTCTATGGATTTTCCTGATTCGGGGAGTTTAGCCTTGATTGTGAATATGGATTTCATTATCTCCACCGTGGCCCTGTTTTATTCATTGTGTCTCATGACACAAAATTACGCACTCATATTACCATCAATCAAGACGGGGTTGGCCTGACCAATACCCGGCTTACCAATGACGAAATCATCGATAATTACAGGGAGCTATGGAAAATCGAAAAAACCTTCAGAGTGGCCAAAAATGGTCTGAAGATCAGGCCCATCTATCAAAGGCTTCCCAGAAGAATCGAAGCCCATTTTTGTATTGCCCTTGTGGCTGATTAAATGTATTAAGAGTTGGAAAGGCAACTCCAGCTTAAAAAAAAGTTGAGCCCCGAAAAGGCCATAGAGATTGCAAAAACAATATTTACACTGGAAATCGCTTCCCCTTTGAATAATCAGAAATTAAAAAATGCTCTACTAATATTTAAGGAGAAGAAAGACCCGGAAAACTTATTTTGATTTGAAAATATTGGGTGCCCCAGTGCGGAAGTCAGGAAAAAGGGGATCAGCGGATCTCGTAAAGCCGGGCGTAGGGGTCCGGGATCAGTTCCATCCGGTTTCCATAGGTCTGGAGCAAATAATCCTTGAACCTGTCATCCCTGACGGCATTACCCTGATTGTGAACCTCATCATAAAAAAATACCTTTCCACCTGTGCCCAAACAGCTGGAAATTTCGGCAGGTAGGGGAGATTCCTTCATGGTATCCTGGGCCGGGATGATCTCGGTCCGGTCCGGAGTATAGCGCTGCAGATAATCTTCCAGTTGCCAGTCGTCCCGAAGTAGCACTATATCCCCTGGCCTGGAATGGGCTTTCACGAACTGAACCTTCCGATAGAACAGGTCATTGTCCAGGTTCCTGAGCCATTGCATGCTTCCAAAATAGTTCACGAAGAACAGTAGAGTCGCTAGCACCAGAGAAAGCCAGGGCTGGGGGATTTTCCAAACTCCTGCTGAGGATCCGGATAACCCCAGCACCAGCACCCAGAACACCACGGACTGGTTGATCCAGAACTCCAGGTTGGAGGGCATCCAGAAATAAAAGAACACCGAATAGCAAACCAGAAACAGGGTCAGGGTAATGGTCGAGGGACGGAAGGGGGCCACATATTGCCGCCGATGGGAAAGGAGCTTTACCAGCAAGGCACCAATCAGCACAAGAAACACCAGGAAGGCCAGGAAAATGATCCCGGAAAGCCCGGGAGTGATATGACGGCTGATATACATCTCGTCATCCAGGGAATGTTTGGCCAGCATCCGGTGGAGGATGGGAGAAAGGTGGGGAACATTGAAGAAAAAATGGCCCCCGATGAAGCTATGGGAAAACCCGACGAAGGCATCCTTCAGGGTGGAGAGCGCGATCGGATTCCAATAATAAGTCATGGAAGCCATTCCCGCGAACCAGCCGTAGAATGCAGGAAAGCTGCGGTACCCCAGGACAAACCAGGAAATCCCCAGATAACCACCCCCGACCATCAGGATACCAATGGCGGCATATCGGGCAATCACCGGAATGAGACGGATGCCGGACCGGGATTGCCAGATCCGGATCAGAACGACCGGAACCAGGACGATATTGGATTGGTGGTAGAGAATGGCAAGTCCATGCAGCACGGCTACCGCGAGGAAATCCCCCGAGGTGATCTTCGTTTTGGAAAGGATATAAAGGATCACCAGGAGCAGGAATAAGGGGGGCATGTACACTTCGATATTGGTCGCATAGAACCAAAACCCGAAAGAAAGCGCGGGAACACAGGTGCATGCAAGGGCATTGCCCCTGCTGAATCCGAAACGGTTCCTGAAAAACATAAAGACCATCACCATGGATCCGGCGGCCCACGCGGAATCCATCATTTCCACCGCATAATAGGTCTTGTGGGCCAGGTGGAGGGCCATCACGGCTTTCATGAAAGCATAGGCGGTAATATGGTAGAGCAGGTGGGCATTGACGAAGAGGTTAGTCCCATGCTCCAGATTATTGAGATATTCAATGGAATCATGGGCGGCACTGAAGTTCGCGGTACGGGTCAGTATGAAGAAAAACAGGAAACCTGCATAAACAAGCAGGCCATCGCAGCGTTTCAGATAGTCGTTTCGCTTCATGGGTTAAGGTGTTTCAAAGCCCATTAGGGGATTGAATCAGGCAAAAATAGGTAATCCCGTCATATACTAATTTTATACTACCCTTCCGGACAAAAATTAGGGGAGGCCTGTAGAGGATCGGCCTCCCCTGTTCAACCAAATATAAGTTTTGCGGTCAGTTGGATAGTTTTTCCAGTTTTACCGAGGTGCTGAAGGTGCCGTTGATCGATACCTGAACAAAATACATTCCGGGCGGCAGGTCCGTCAAATCCAGTTTTTCCTTGAATATCGCCTGGTGGTCCTTGATGAAACTGTAACTGTGCTTTAATCTTCCCCACAGGTCATAAAGGTTCACCCCGATCTTACCGTCCTGGTTGTTGTAAAAGTATACGGTAGCCGAATTCACCGCAGGGTTGGGATATACCACCACCTGGCCGTTGGTCACATTGGCATTCAGGTTCACCGTGACTTCAACCTGGCTGGTGCTTTGCAGCCCGTTGGCGTCGGTTACAGTCAGGGAGAACAGGTAACTGCCTGCCACCAGTCCGGTCACCAGAGTCTTGCTGGTGGTGCTGTCGCCCATGATGTAGGTGAAGGGGCCTGCCACTTCCTTCCACTGGTAGGCAGTGATCTTACCATCAACGGCGTAAGAAGCGCTGCCATCCAGCTTTACGGTATCGGAAGGCAGGGTGATGGTGGTATCCTTCCCGGCAATGGAGACCGGAGGAATGTTGGGGGCCGGGTTCACGGTAATGGTCACCTCGCTGGTGGCGGAGGCTCCGTTATTATCTTTCACGGTAAGTTCAAATACATAGGTTCCCGTCACCAGGCCGCTCAGGGTGGCCACCTCCAGGTTGGAACCCACCAGGGTATAGGTGGATGGTCCGCTCACCTCGGTCCAGGTATAGGAAATGAGGGTGCCACTCTGGTCATAGGATCCGGAACCGTCCAATGTGGCGGTATCGGAGGGAAGCGTGATCTCCATATTGGGTCCGGCATAGGATACGGGAGGATGGACCGGGGCCGGGATCACGGTAACAGTCACCTGGGCAGAAGCGCTCGCTCCGGCATCATCCGTGACGGTGAGGCCGAATACATAGGTTCCTGCCACCAGGCCGGTAATGCCCGTCAGGCTGGAGTCCGGGTTGGAAATTTGGTAGGAGGCCGGACCACTTATCTCCGTCCACCGGTAGGAAACGATCCTGCCGCCACTGGCCCTGGAACCGGAGCCATCCAGCATGGCGGAATTGGCGGGTAAGGTCAGGGTGGTGCCCGGACCCGCATCGGCCACGGTAGCCACAGGGGGCGCGCTGCTTACGGTAAGGGTAACCGTGGAAGAAGCGCTTGAGCCTGCATTATCTGTTACCGTCAGCCTGAAAACATAGGTCCCGGCACCGAGGTTGGTGAGCTGGGCACGGGCCGATCCGGCACCCGTAAGGGTATAGGTGGAGGGGCCGCTGACCTCGGTCCATCCATAGGTCGTGATGGTGCCATCGCTGTCAAAGGATCCGGTCCCGTCCAGGGAAGCGGTGTTGACCGGAAGGGTGATATTGATATTGCTTCCTGCGTTTGAAACCGGAGGAACATGGTTGCTCACGGTTACGGTAACCCGGGCAAAGGAGCTCGCACCGGAATTATCGGTGACCGTGAGCCTGAAAATATAGGCCCCTACCGTCAGGCCACCGAGATGGGCCTTTGCGGAGGATGCGCCGCTGATCAGGAAACCGGTGGGACCGCTGACCTGGGTCCAGGTATAGGATGCCACCGTACCGTCCGGATCATAAGAACTGCTTCCATCCAGCTGGGTGGAATCCAGCGGGAGGGTCAGGGTGATATTGGGTCCGGTAACGGCAACCGGTGGAATATCCAGGGCTGTAATCACCGTCACCAAGACGGTATCCATGGCGCTTAATCCAAAATTATCGGTAACCGTGAGTTCGAATTCATATACTCCTGCAGACAGGTTGCCCAGGGAGGCTTTGGAGGTGGCTGCACCGGTGAGGGAATAGCCATATGGCCCGCTCAGGTTGGACCAGCTGTAGCTGGTAATCGTCCCGCCCGGATCTGAAGATCCGCTTCCATCC
>DATKSX010000135.1:0-13308 GCA_035531415.1 Chitinophagaceae bacterium | reverse complement strand
CAGACCATCACCCTGCGCCAGCAGGATGCAAGACAATTCTGGAAACCGGAGGCGCCCCGGCCCGGTCCCCTGTACCAGGACGTGACCGCCCGGTCCCTGATTGGGGATTCCCGGCACCGGGAAAACAACTTCAACGATTTTGACCGCCAGCGCCTGACCTGGGCCATGCTGTCCACAGAAGGTCCGAAACTCGCGGTGGGAGATATCAACGGAGATGGACTTCAGGATTTTTTTATCGGCGGAGCCCGGGGAGATCCGGGAAAGGTTTTCATCCAGGAGCCGGATGGCAGATTTCAAAGGATGGATGAGCCAGCCCTGGACGCCGATACCGCCTATGAAGATATCGGAGCGGTCCTGGTCGATGTGAACCATGACGGGAAGCCCGACCTGGTGGTGGCCTCGGGAGGAGATGAGCATGATCCCGGTTCTCCCCTGCTGATGCCCAGGCTATATCTCAATGACGGAAAGGGACATTTCACCCGGTCCCGGGATGCCTTTCCTTCCTCAGTATCCACCAATGCCTCCTGCATCCGGGCCGTATACCTGAACGGGGACGGAATGCCCGACCTTTTCCTGGGCGGCCGGGACATCCCGGGCTCCTATGGCATGGATCCCCGGTCCTATCTGCTGGTCAACGATGGCAAGGGCCATTTCAGCGACCGAACCGAAGCAATTGCCCCGGGGCTGGGCCGGGTGGGGATGGTTACGGATGCCTGCTGGTCCGATGTGGACGGGGACGGAAAGCCCGACCTGGTGGTGGTCGGGGAATGGATGGGAATCACCATTTTCAGAAATACGGGATCGGGGCTGGTCAAATGGAAGGTGATACCCCAAAGCAACGGCTGGTGGAATTGCATTCTGCCCACCGACCTGAACGGCGACGGAAAGACGGATTTTATCCTGGGCAACCTGGGATTGAACAGCCCTTTCCAGGCCGACCCATCCCATCCCCTCAGGCTTTACATCGGTGATTTCTTCGGCACCGGACATGAGGAGCCGGTACTGACCCTGTACCGGGGAGACAGCAGCTCCTATCCCTTCAATATGAGGGACGAAATGGTGGAGGAAATGCCGCAGCTGAAAAAAAAGTTCCCTAAATATTCGGACTATGCGGGCAAAACGATCGACCAGATTTTTTCCCGGGAACAGCTCCGGAAGGCTACCGTCAAGACCGCCTGCTTTATGCAATCGGCTGTCCTGATCAACCATGGCGGAGGAAATTTTTCGCTTCAGGCCCTTCCGCTCCGGGCCCAGTTCTCCCCGGTCTACGGGATCGTTTCCTCAGATCTTTGCGGGGGAGGCCACCAGGATATTTTCCTGGCGGGTAATTTTTATTCCCTCAAGCCCCAGGTTGGGCGCTATGATGCCAGCTATGGTTGCCTGCTCCGGGGAGACGGGAAAGGAGGATTTACCTTCGTGCCGCCGGACGTATCCGGCCTGAGGGTGCCCGGAGAGACCCGGGACCTCAGGGAAATATCCGGACCCCACGGGCTCCGCTTCATTCTGGCCGCCCGAAACAACGACCTCCCGCTCCTGTTCCGGAAGAAGCAATAAGGAACAGGTGGAAATGGCTTTCCGGCCCGAAGGAAGGGCTTCCCTTCCGGCTGGGCGGATTGGATTAAATTTGCTCCAGAACTCCCGGGGAAACGGTTCACCAAAAACGATTTCTTCCCTGTTGGATCAGCCCTGCATCATGGCCGAACCCCTTCATCAAAAAGTCAGGATCATCACGGCGACCTCCCTGTTCGACGGCCATGATGCAGCCATTAATATCATGAGGCGGATCATGCAGTCCCTGGGCGCCGAGGTGATCCACCTCGGCCATAACCGCTCCGCCTCGGAGATTGTGGATTGCGCGATCCAGGAGGATGCCCAGGCCATCGCGGTGACTTCCTACCAGGGCGGCCATATGGAATTCTTCCGGTACATGCATGACCTTCTGGAAGAAAGGGGAAGCGGCCACATCAGGATTTTCGGGGGAGGCGGTGGAACCATTCTCCCGGAAGAAATCCGCATCCTGGAATCCTATGGCATCCAGCGGATTTACGCTCCCGATGATGGAAGGCGGATGGGACTGGAAGGCATGGTCCGGGACCTCCTGTCCCGCAGTGATTTCCCCATACCCTTTCCCCTGGACGGAACCCTGGGGCTGGCCCGCAAGGATCCCCAGGCCATCGCCCACGCCATCACCGCCCTGGAAAACGGACTGCCGGAAGCTTCCCGGCTCCTGAAAGAGATCGCCGCACCCCCTTTTCAATCCCCGGTGATCGGGATCACCGGAACCGGGGGAGCGGGAAAATCCAGCGTCCTGGATGAACTGGTGCGCCGTTTCCTGCATTGCTTCCCAAACAAAACGATCGCCATCCTTTGCGTAGACCCTTCCCGGAAAAAATCCGGGGGCGCCCTGCTTGGGGACCGGATCCGGATGAATTCTGTGCCGGATCCAAGGATCTATATGCGCTCACTGGCCACCCGGGAAAGCGACCGCTCTTTGAGCAACCATGTTCAGGAAGCCATTTCGGTCTGCAGGGCCTCCGGATATGACCTGATTTTTCTGGAAAGCTCCGGGGTGGGCCAGAGCGATACGGCCATCCTGGATTTTTCCGGGGTCTGCCTTTATGTAATGACGCCGGAATACGGTGCCGCATCCCAGCTGGAAAAGATCAACCTGCTGGATTGGGCGGACCTGATCGCCATCAATAAGTTCGACAAGGCGGGCGCGGAGGATGCCCTGATGGAAGTGATGAAACAATACCGGAGAAACCATGCCCTTTGGAACCCCAAAGAGGAACTCCCGGTGATCGGCACCGTGGCCTCCCAGTTCAATGATGCCGGAATCAATGTCCTGTTTCATGCCCTGGTCCAGGTCCTGGACCGGAAATGCAACACCGGACTCGGGGGGCACCTTCCTGGCCCCATGAACCTGGAGTCCAATCCCCGGTCTGTGGTCATCCCGCCGGCCAGAACCCGGTACCTTGCCGAGATCGTGGAAGCCCTGCGGGACTACGACCGCCAGGTCGATCTGGAATGCGGCCTCGTTTCCCGGATGTACCGGCTTACAGGAGCCGCCGAACAACTGGCGGATCCGGTCTCCCCCAACCCGCAGGCGACCCGGGCCCTTGAACAGGAACTGGAAAAACTCCGCAGCCAGGTCCGGCCCGAATCCCTTTCCCTGATCGAAGGCTGGGATTCCCTGGTCCGGACTTTCCGGGAAGACCAGTACCGGTTCGAGGTCCGGGGAAAATCCATCAGCCTGCCCCTGTTCCGGGAAAGCCTTTCCCATACCCGGATCCCCCGCATCGTCCTTCCCCGGTACCGCGACTGGGGAGACCTGTTGCGCTGGCAGATGCAGGAAAATATCCCCGGCTCCTTTCCTTTCACCGCGGGAGTTTTCCCGCTCAGGCGGGAAGGGGAAGACCCCACCCGGATGTTCGCCGGGGAAGGAGGACCGGAGCAGACCAACCAGCGGTTCCATTACCTTTCCTCCGGTCAGCCCGCCCGCAGGCTTTCCACGGCCTTTGACAGCGTGACCCTTTATGGGGAAGATCCGGCCGAACGACCGGACATTTACGGGAAAGTCGGCAACAGCGGGGTGAGCATCTGCACCCTGGAGGATGCCAAAAAACTCTACAGCGGGTTCGACCTCTCAGATCCTAAAACTTCGGTTTCGATGACCATCAACGGCCCGGCTCCCATGATCCTGGCTTTTTTCCTGAACGCGGCCATCGACCAGCAATGTGAAAAATGGATCCGGAGCCAGGGATTGACGGAACAGGTGAAGGAAAAATGCGACGGCCTCCTGAAGGGCCGGGATCCTCTTCCCGCTTACCAGGGCGCCCTCCCGGAAGGCCATGACGGCCTCGGATTATTGCTCCTCGGAGTCACCGGGGACCAGGTGCTGGAACGGGAGGAATATGAAAAGATCAGGGCCCGGACCCTTCGGGAAGTACGGGGGACGGTCCAGGCCGATATCCTCAAGGAGGACCAGGCCCAGAACACCTGTATTTTTTCCACGGAGTTCGCTTTGCGGCTCATGGGCGATGTACAGCAGTTTTTCATCGACAATGCCGTCCGCAATTTCTATTCCGTCAGCATCTCCGGATACCATATCGCGGAAGCCGGAGCCAATCCCGTCACCCAGCTGGCTTTCACCCTGGCCAACGGCTTCACCTATGTGGAATATTTCTTGAGCCGGGGCATGACCATCGACGATTTCGCGCCCAGCCTGTCCTTCTTCTTCAGCAACGGGATGGACCCGGAATATTCCGTCATCGGCCGGGTCGCCCGCAGGATATGGGCCAAAGCGATCCGGTACCGCTATCGGGGAAACGAGCGGTCCCAGAAATTAAAATACCATATCCAGACCAGCGGCAGGAGCCTCCATGCCCAGGAAATCGACTTCAACGATATCCGCACCACCCTCCAGGCCCTATACGCGATTTATGACAACTGCAATTCCCTTCATACGAACGCCTATGATGAGGCCATCACCACCCCAACGGAAGAAAGTGTCCGCAGGGCCATGGCCATTCAGCTGATCATCAACCAGGAATTCGGGACCAGCATGAATGAAAATCCCAACCAGGGGTCCTTCCTGATCGAGGAGCTCACCGACCTGGTGGAGGAGGCGGTGCTTTCTGAATTTTCCCGGATCAGTTCAAGGGGGGGGGTGCTGGGCGCCATGGAGCGGATGTACCAGCGCAACCGGATCCAGGAGGAAAGCCTGTATTATGAGACCCTGAAAAACTCCGGCGCCTACCCGGTGGTAGGCGTGAACACTTTTTTGAGCAGCAAAGGGTCCCCTACCGTCCTTCCCCGTGAAGTGATCCGGTCCTCCGGGGACCAGAAGGATTACCAGATCCATTCCCTGAGTTCCTTTCACCAGGCCCACGGACCGGATGCCCAGGGCTTCCTCGGAAGGCTGCAACAGGCTGTTTCCGGAAACAGGAACCTTTTCGCAGAACTGATGGAAACGGTCAAACATTGCAGCCTTGGCCAGATCACCCACGCCCTCTACGAGGTGGGAGGCAGGTATCGCAGGAATATGTGATGGAAATCCCCGTTCATTCCCTCCGGATCCAAACCCCAGATCAGGGTTCTTCGGACCTGAATTTGCCAATTCCTAAAATTTCCTGATGAAACTGCCCGGCCTGCTCCGATCCTTGAGGCACCGCAACTATCGCCTTTTTTTCACCGGACAGTCGTTTTCCCTGGTTGGCACCTGGATGCAGCGGATGGCGGTTAGCTGGCTGGTTTACCGGCTGACCCATTCAGCCGCCATGCTGGGCCTGGTCGCCTTCGCGGGACAATTCCCCTCCTTTCTGCTCTCCCCCTTGGGGGGAATTGTCAGCGACCGCTACCAACGGTTCAAAATCCTGCTGACTACCCAGATCGCTTCCCTGGTCCAGGCCTCGGTCCTGGCCGCCCTGGTGCTGAGCAAACACATCAATATTGCGGAGATCATCGCCCTCAGTATGATGCTGGGCATCATCAACGCCTTTGACACCCCCTCGCGCCAGTCCCTGGTCATCGAAATGGTCACCGATAAGGCCGACCTGAGCAACGCCATTGCCCTGAATTCCTCCATGGTGAATGTGGCCCGCCTCCTGGGTCCGTCTATTGCCGGGATCCTGCTGGCCAGCGTCGGTGAAGGCATCTGCTTTTTGCTCAATGCTGTCAGCTTTCTGGCCGTAATCACCTCCCTGCTCCTGATGCAGATCGTCCCCAGGACCCTGACCCCTCCAACCCAGAATGTCTTCCTGGAGTTCCGGGAAGGCTTCCGGTTCCTGGTCCGTACCCCGGCCCTCCTGCGGGTGATCGTCATGCTGGCCGCCGTGAGCCTCGTGGCAATGCCTTATAGCACCCTGCTGCCCATTTTTGCCCGCGATATTTATCATGGGGATGCGACAACCTTCGGTTGGCTGAACAGCATGGCCGGGTTGGGAGCGCTCGCGGGAGCCTTCTACCTGGCTTCAAGGAAAACCTCCAAATACCTGCACCAGGTCATCGCCATCACTTCTCTGGCCTTTGCCGCAGGTTTGCTTTGCTTCGGCTGGTCTTCCCGCCTGGGATTTGCCCTGGGATTTATCCCCCTCTGCGGTTTTGGCATGATGTCCCAGATTGCGGCAAGCAACACCCTGATCCAGACCTCCGTTCCGGATTATCTCCGGGGCAGGATGCTGAGCTTCTATATTATGGCCTTCCAGGGCATGATGCCCGTCGGAAGCTACCTGGTGGGCATTCTGGCTCACCGGATCGGCGCACCGGCGACCCTCCGCTGGGAAGGGGGATCCTGCCTGGCCATTTCCCTGATTTATATCTATTACCTGAGAAGGCAGCGGTTGGAAAGGACTGCATCCATGGAAAAGGTTGCGGTCGGATGAAGGGATTGGGGTAATTTGTACATTCTCATTCCACCGGAGTAAATCAAAAAAACCATGGAAAAGAAAACAGGCTATGTCGAGCTCCAGGTCGATGACGGTACCCGGATGCTGGCTTATACTTCCATACCATCGGGGAAGCAGTCCTCCAAGTCCATCCTGGTATTCCAGGAAGCTTTCGGGGTGAACTCCCATATCCGGGGAATTACCGACCGGTTCGCAGGACTCGGTTTCCGGTCCATCGCTCCGGAACTATTCCACCGCGACGGGGACGGTCTGGAACTTCCCTATACCGATTTTGAAAAGGTTCGCCCTCATGTTCAGGCCGTCACCACCGAAGGCCTGGAGGCTGATGTCCGGGCGGCTTATCAATGGGTGAGAGCCCAGCCCGGGGCTGACCCGGACCAAATCGCCTGCATCGGTTTTTGCATGGGGGGGCGGGTCAGCTGGATCGCAAACAGCCTCCTTCCCCTGAAGGCGGCGATTTCTTTTTACGGTGGCGGCATCGTCCCGGGACTGATTTCCAGAGCCAGCGACATGCATGCCCCGATCCTGATGTTCTGGGGTGGCCTGGACAAACATATTCCTTCCGACCAGACCCGGTTGATCGCCTCCTCCCTCGATCAGGTGGGAAAGCCCCATATCCACGTGGAAATTTCCTACGCCGACCACGGATTCTTCTGCGATGAAAAGCCCAGTTTCCAGCCAGCGGCCGCCGCGGAATCCTGGGCCATGGTCCTGGCCTTCCTGGAGCAAAAACCAGGTCATCCCTGAATCCTTTCCGTCCGGCAATAAATTAGGGAAATACTAATAATATTAGTATTTTTATCCTAATTTTATTAGCTTTCCAGCCCATGAAACCCCGGCAAATGGATCCTTTTGCGACCCAGCCTCCGGCATTCCCCGCCACGGAATACCGGCTGGTGCTCCGCGCCCATGAATCCCTTTGGGATGAAGTCCGGGCGGTCCAGGCCGCATTTGCCCGAAGGTATAAAGCTGCAGCACCGGTGAAGACCCGCCCCTTCATTCCCCTCGTGCGGTTCCACGGTTTCAACATGGCGCAGGGAAGGCTGCTTCGGGAGCTCCGCGCCCTGCTTTCCCGCGAAAGGCCTTTTTCCGTGACCCTCGAAGGATTTGGAAGCCTTCCCACCCATACCATCCATATCCCGGTAAGCAGCCTGGTCTCCATTGGGGAATTGGAGGCCCGGCTGAAGAAATTAAAACCCCTGATGCGGATCCCCGAAAAGGATCCTCATTTCATCGAAGATCCCTGCCTGGTCATCGCCCAAAAGCTTCCTCCCGGGCAATATGAAAAGGCCTGGATGGAATTCAGCAAGGCCCATTTCAGAGGGGTTTTCGTCGCAGATCAGCTCCTGCTCCTTTGCAGGCCTGCCGGGCAGTTCAAGGCATCCTTTTCGCCGCTCGCCGCCTTTCCCCTGGAGGCCAAATCCCGGATGGAGACCTGCCCCAATTCCCTGTTTGAAAAAATACCCTGAACCATCACGGAACACCATGGACGAGAAAGAGCCCTTATCCGGCGCGGGTCCGGATTCCTACCTGCACGGCAGGGGCGCCCAGTTCAATCCCGCGAACCGGTTCCTAAAACTGGAACAAACCCGGGAACACCTGGAATCCATCGATGACTGGATCCAGCCCCAGCCGGCCACCCAGTTTCTCGAAGAAAATGCGAAAGGGCTGGTCAACAAGGTAGAAAGCCCCGATGTAGGCATGTGGTACAGCATGAATCCTTACCAGGGCTGTGAGCACGGCTGCGTCTATTGCTATGCCCGCAATGCGCATGAATATTGGGGTTACAGCGCAGGCCTGGACTTCGAACGAAAGATCATCGTCAAGAAAAATGCTCCGGAACTGCTCCGGAAATTCCTGATGAATCCCAAATGGGAATGCGTCCCCCTTTCCCTCAGCGGAAATACGGATTGCTACCAGCCTGCGGAGAAAAAGTTCCGGATCACCCGGCAGCTTTTGGAAATCTGCCTGGAATTCCGGCAACCGGTGGGCATCATCACCAAGAACGCGGGGATCTTGCGGGATAAGGACCTGCTGGAGGAGCTGGCCCGCAGGGGGCTGGTCTGTGTGATGGTGAGCACCACCTCCTTCAATGAAGATCTGCGCAGGTTGATGGAGCCTAGGACCACGACCGCCCTCCAGCGGATCCGGGTCATGCGGGAACTTAGCGCTTTGGGGGTGCGGGTCGGAGTGATGGCCGCGCCCATGATCCCCGGCCTGAACGACCATGAGATGTCCCAAATCCTAAAAACCGCTTCGCAGAACGGAGCTACCCTGTCCGGCTATACCCTGGTCCGGCTCAACGGGGCAGTCCGGTTGATCTTCAGGGACTGGCTGTTTAAAAATTTTCCGGACCGGGCAGAAAAAGTATGGCACCTGATTGAATCCTGCCACGCGGGAAAGGTGAACGATAGCGCGTTCGGAAGAAGGATGCGGGGCAGCGGAAACATCGCGGACCTGATCAACCGGCAATTTAAATTGTATGCCCAACGGTACGGCCTGCGGGAAGAGTTCCACCTGAATACCAAATCCTTTTGCCGGCCGGGCCAGCAGGGCACCCTTTTTTGATTTGAAATCCGGTCAGGCCGGGCCCTTCCCAATGCGGATTAATGGTTATTTTGCGGGTACCGCCTGCATGGATCTCTCCGTCATCATCGTCAATTACCGGGTGAAGTATTTTACGGAATATTGCCTCCGGTCCGTCCTGGCGGCATCCCGGGGCCTGGAGGCCCACCTGATCGTGGTGGATAACCACTCCGGGGACGGAAGCCTGGAATACCTGGAACCGCTTTTTCCGGAGGTTCATTTTATCCGAAATGACCAGAACCTGGGCTTCGGCGCAGCAAACAACCAGGCCGCCCGCCTGGTGGAAGAGGGCCCCCTGCTCCTGCTCAACCCGGACACCATGATCGGGGAGGACTGCCTGGAACGGTGCATCCGGTTCCTGAAAGACCACCCTGATACCGGCTCCCTGGGCGTGCGGATGATTGACGGGAGGGGTCGGTTCCTCCGCGAATCCAAAAGGGGGTTCCCTTCCCCGATGGTATCTTTTTACCGGATGACGGGGATGACCCGGCTCTTCCCCCGGTCCGCAAAATTTTCCCACTATTATCTCGGCCAGCTGCCCGAAAACCAGACCAACCCGGCGGAAGTCGTAGCGGGGGCTTTTTGCCTTATTCCCCGCAAGGCATGGCAACAGGTGGGCGGATTTGACGAGGATTTTTTCCTCTACGGGGAGGATATCGACCTCTCCTACCGGCTGTCCCGGGCAGGATACCATAACTATTACCTGGGCGACCTGAGCATCCTTCATTTCAAGGGGGTAAGTTCGGGCCAGGAAACCAGGCAGTATCTGCGGATGTTCCACCAGGCCATGAAGATCTTTGTCCGCAAACACTTCCGTAAAGGCAGGACCCTTTTCTCCTACGCGGCAATCCAGTCTGCGATCTCCCTTCGGTCCGCAATCGCCCAGGCCTCCGGCCGGCTCTTCTTCATGAGGAAGAAAGACCGGTCCTTCACCCGGTCGGGAGCCCCTTATATTCTGGTGGGTTATGCGGAGGATTGCTTTGAGGCAGCCAGGGCCCTGCCAGGCCCTGCTGCTCCAGATGATATCCTGGGCATCGTCTTTCCAGGATGGGATCAGGATCCTCCGGAAGGCTACCTGGGCACCTTTCAGGGAATTCCCGCCCTGGCAAAAAAACACCGGGGGTGCCGGTTCATCCTTTGCCAGGGAAAGTTCCGGTTCGGGGAGATCATCCGGTTGATCGACAGTAAAAACCGGCCTCCCCGTTTCCTGGTCCATGCCAGCGGAAGTTCCGCATTCCTGGAGCCCTGATTTCCGCAGGGCTTTCCGGTATGGGATCCCTGCGGAAAATACCGTTTAAAAACGGTTCGCAGGATCCTTGAAGGAGTCTGTCCAAATCCTAATATGACTCATTTTAATCCGGACCCAGCCTGGTTTGGCAAAAGCGATAACGTATGAAAAAGGAGATCCCTATCCCGGTCAAAACGTTTAAAACGCGGCAAAAATGGCTGGATTGGCTGCATAAAAACCACGAAAAGCAGGAGGGCCTTTGGGTCCGGATTGCCAAAAAAGGTTCGCAGATTCCTACGGTAACCTATGCTGAGGCCCTGGAAACGGCCCTTTGCTATGGATGGATCGACGGGCAGAAAAAGCCCCTGGATGAGGATTACTGGCTTCAACGTTTCACCCCAAGGCGCAGGAACAGCATCTGGTCCCGGGTGAACTGCCAGAAGGCGGAACAACTGATCCTCGATGGAAAGATGCATGCCGCGGGCCTGAAGGCGGTCGATCTGGCCCGCAAGGATGGTCGCTGGGACCGGGCTTACGAATCCCAGTCAAAAGCAACCCCTCCTGAGGACCTGCTGGAGGCTTTGGAAAAAAATCCCGCCGCAAAAGCATTTTTTGCCGGTCTGGACCGGATCAACCGGTATGCCATCCTCTTCCGAATCCATAACACAAAGGGTCCGGAAAAAAGGGCGGCCAAGCTGGCCCAATTGGTGGACCAGCTGGCCCGCCAAAAGAAAATCCATTCCTAGCATCGCTCCACCAGCCTGGGGAGAGGTCACCGGGGCTTCCCTTCCATCCGCTAACTGGTTTGACCTCCTAAGCAAAAGGTCCTAAATTCCGTTTAGAAACAGGCCATGATTGCCCCACTGATAGCAGGATTCATCTTGGCCATCTGGCTGGCCATTTCAGTAGGTCCCATTCTCTTCGCAATCATCCGTTATAGCGTTAGTAACGGTTTCAAGGCGGGGATGTGTTTTGCCCTTGGGGTTTCCGTAAGCGATATTCTCTACGTGATCCTGGGCAATTTCGTCACGGTATTCATCTACCTGCTCAAGGACTATTCCCGGGCCATCGGGATCGGTGGGGGCACCCTGCTGATCGGGATGGGGCTCTATTCCTTTTTCTTCCGAAAGATCAAGATAGCGGCAGGGGAAGGCACCCGCCCGGTTTACCTGGGAAAAAGAGACTACCTCAGGATCGGAATCGCGGGATTTGCCATGAATGCCCTCAACCCTGGGGTGCTCCTGTTCTGGTTCACGATCTGCACGGGGAACAGCGCCATGAGGCTGGATTACAAGCTGGTGCTCTTTTCCACCTGCCTCATCCTGAACCTGGGCTCAGATACCCTGAAGGTCTTTCTGGCGGACAAAATCCGCTACAAGATTACCCTTAAAAACGTGAGTGTACTCAACCGGATCTCCGCCATCATCATTGTGCTGTTCGGAACGATCATTATCTGGAAAGTGCTTTTTGACCCGGGAAGTCTGGTTGGAGGTCATTGACCTGTTCAGCGGATGGTCCAGGTCTCGTAACCGGCGATCAGTTTATCCAGGTCGCCAGGACCTTTCCGGGAAAGGGAATCCTCTGCCTGCTGTTGCATCAGGGATTCATAAGTGGGCCGGTCCAAATCATAGAATACCCCGAATGGCCGGGGGAAATGGCCTTCCTCTTTGGGATCATCAAACATCCTGACCAGGATCTGGGCTTTGGTGAGGTCCTTTTCATCATGAATCCAAAGGTCATCCGGCCCAAACCCGTCTGAAAGGCTGACCATCCTGGGCTGAAGTCCATCCAGCCGGATCCCCTTTTCCTTGCTGGCTCCGAATAACAGGGGCTTTCCCTGTTCCAGGAAAACGGTCTCCAGGGCCTTGGTGGTTTTTTCCGTATAGATTTCGAAGGCAGCGTCGTTGAAGATATTGCAGTTCTGGTAAATCTCCAGCAGGGAAGCCCCATGATGGGCATTGGCCCTTTTCAGCATTTCCTGCAGGTGTTTGGGATCGCGGTCCATGCTCCGGGCAACGAACCCGGCCTCTGCCCCTAGGGCGAGAGAAAGCGGGTTGAAGGGATGGTCGATGCTGCCGAAAGGGGTCGATTTGGTGATTTTATTCAGTTCCGAGGTCGGGGAATACTGTCCTTTGGTCAAACCATAAATCTGGTTATTGAACAGCATGATGTTCACATCAAAATTCCGCCTCAGGATATGGATCATGTGGTTTCCCCCAATGGACAGGCCGTCCCCGTCCCCCGTCACCACCCAGACGCTCAGTTCAGGCCTGGACGCCTTCAGCCCGGAAGCGATGGCCGTGGCCCGGCCATGGATCGAGTGCATGCCATAGGTGTTCATGTAATAGGGAAACCTGGAGGAGCACCCGATGCCGGAAATGATCACGATCCGCTCCCTGGGGATGCCAAGCCCCGGCATGATGGTCTGAACCTGCTTCAGGATGGAATAATCCCCGCAACCAGGACACCACCGGACTTCCTGGTCTGTGGCAAAATCCTTGGCTGTAAGGGCCGGCGCGGGCAAAACTGGTGTTTCCATTGGAAATGAATAAGCGTACAAAAATCGGGAATATTACTCAATTTTCCATCGGCTGGGCAGATCCCAGAAGGGATTCCCAGTATTCTGCCGCCCTCCGGGTGTGCGGAATAACGATGGTTCCTCCCACGATATTGGCTACCGCGAAGACTTCATAGATCTCTTCGGTGCCGATGCCCTGCTCATGGCATTTGCCCAGATGGTAACGGATGCAATCGTCGCAGCGTAACACCATGCTGGCCACCAGCCCCAGCATTTCCTTGGTCCTGGAGGGAAGGGCCCCCTCGGTATAGGTATTGGTGTCCAGATTGAACAGCCGGTTGATCACCTTGTTCTGTTTGCCCAGGATCAATTCATTCATTCGGGCCCTGTAAGCATTAAACTCCTGAATTGGACTTGTCATATGCGGATCATTTTTTGGAATGCTTAGGTTTTATGGGTCCAAAGGGTCATGTAGACCACGTCGTGATAGGACCCGTCGGGCTGCCGGATCACCTTTTCCAACCTTCCCTTTTCCCTGAACCCGAATCCGGAATAAAGCCTGAGGGCCT
>DATKSX010000134.1:0-6863 GCA_035531415.1 Chitinophagaceae bacterium | reverse complement strand
TCGTACCGGATCGTTTTATCGGGTTTAGGTTCCGGCTTGATCCCGACCCCATGGCCAGCCTCAACCAGGACGACCTGAATGGTCCGCGAACGGGTCATCCCGGGGTAAGATCCAACACTTCCACCAATGTCGAGCCGTTGTTGGCGGTCATTCCAGTAAAACCGAATGGTGGCATGCTGCCCATTCTGGTAAGCATAACCATCCCCGGCATCCTCATATAAAGTGAACGAAGCATCCTTTCCCGGATAAATTCTGACCTCCAGGGGATCGGCAGGTTTTTCCGTGGCATACTGGAGATAAGGCCCCATCAGCAGGATGGTACCTGAAGGGAGAAACAGGGGCAAATGTTCCAGGGGAGCGGCAGCCTGGATGGTGCCGCCTCCCGGAATTTTCTTTCCGGTCCAGAAATCATACCATTCCCTTCCCCGGGGCAAATAAACCGCCCTGGAATCCGCTCCGGGATAGCTCACCGGGCTGACCAGGAAATCTGGCCCGAACATGTACTCATCCGGAATATGATATACTCCGGTGTCCTGCCTAAAATCGAATGCAAGCGACCGCATCGGGGTATACCCTTCCTGGGTCACTTTCCATGAAAGGGAATAGATATAAGGCATCAGGCGGTAGCGGAGGTTGTCAAAGTCCAGCAGGATAGCCCGGGTCCGGTCATCCCAGTTTTTGGAATAAAGAGCCCTTTCTCCTTTGCCGTGGATCCGAAAAATGGGACTAAAGGTTCCGAACTGGAACCACCGGATGAAAAGCTCCCGGAATGAAGGACTGGACCAATCGGGTGCAGTCCAATTATAATGGTATCCCCCGATATCCGAGGTCCAATATGGTATTCCTGAAGCGCAGGCATTGATCCCCTGGGGAATCTGGTCCTGAAGGGAATGAAAGGTGCAGGTTACGTCTGAAGACCAAAGGGTCGCAGAATTGCGCTGTTGCCCGCTAAAGGCCTGACGGGCGAGTATGAAAACTCTTTTACCCGGAATATCCCTCCTCCATCCCTGGTATATGGCGGTAGTGTGCATCAGGGAGTATGCGTTGAAATAATCGATCCCCCTTCCGGTATAAAACATATTCTGTTTCCTGACCACTATGCTGTCCCCGTCGTCGGGCTCGCACTGATCTGCCCACCATCCGTCCCATCCGTCCCGGATCATCAGGCTGTCTGCGGCCTGCCTCCAGTAGGCCGCCCTGGCCCTGGGATTGAAGGGGTCATAATAGACATCATATTGGTGGGTCATCACGTCATTCCACCGGATATTCGTGAGCCCCCCCATGGAAGACAGCTGCTGAAAATCCCTGCTTCCATACCAGAAACAGGGCCAGATGGAAATCATGGCGTGAATATGAGCTTGGTGCAGCGCATCCACCATCGCTTTGGGATCCGGGTAATGGTTCGGGTTCATGGTATGGGACCCGATGGGATAGGGAGCCCAGTAGAACCAGTCCTGCACGATGGCGTCCACCGGGATTTGATGATTGCGGTACTGATCCTTTACCGAAAGTATCTCAGCCTGGCTCATGTACCGGTCCTGGGACTGGAAAAGTCCGAAGGCCCATTTTGGAAACATCG
The DNA here is from genome assembly GCA_035531415.1 of Chitinophagaceae bacterium. Lineage (GTDB taxonomy): Bacteria > Bacteroidota > Bacteroidia > Chitinophagales > Chitinophagaceae > JANWKA01. Next base: position 5,284 of record DATKSX010000134.1, on the reverse strand, counting down.
GAGCTTCCCCTGTCGCCTGCCGGTACCGGGAAATAATCTGGTCGAAATCCGGACCGTAAAAGAAATAATAATCGATCCGTTTTCCGCTCTCGCTGGAATACCGGTACCGGGTTGCCTGGTCCACATCCCCATCAAAATGCGAGGCGGAATAATTATCCCAAAGCAGCCCATAGCCCCTGGTGGATAAAAGGAACGGGATGGCCCCGGTCATGTACCTTATGGCCAGATCCTGCTTCCTCCCCTTATAATCGATGGACCCGGAGTCCAGCGGATGACAACCCAGGCCGAACAAGCCTTCATCCTGGGGGGAAAGGAACTGGGTGGAGCAGGTATAGGTGTCAAAACCGGCGACCCGGGCGGAAACCATCTTTTTTCCGGAACTGCCGTCTTCCTGCAGGATGAGGGTGCCTGAAAGAGTGAGATAGCTGATGGCCTGGGTGCTTTTATCCACCCGGATGATCAGGCGGGAGGTGCGGACTTCCACATACCCTGGAGTGACTGAGCAGGAAAATGCCACAGCAGGAGGCTCCTTGTCCGGAAAAACCAGCGATACAGGCTCCGGCATGGGGCTGAGGATGCTGTATTGCACCTCCACGAGGTCCGGGGAAAGGATATGGAGTTCCAGGCTTCCCTGGTCCAGCCGGAAAAGGACCCGGTTGCCGGACTTCGAATAGGAAAGGACCCTGGCCTGGGATCCGCCGGGAAAAACAAGGGAGGAGAATGCTAAAATCAAACTGATCCGCAGGAGTTTAGGCCATTTCATAAAAAGGATTTCACGAAGATTGCCTAAAAATTACGGAATCCGGCATGTTTTTCCTTACCGGTCCGAATGAGCCTGTTGGTAACCGGGCCACCCCGGGATCCTGTTCGCGGTATGCGCCTCCTCCCAGATAGTTTTTGATTAATGCCGGGTATTGGCTAATTTTCTTTTCCCCAATCCGGACCTGGATGAACCCCAACACCTTTTCCCCCAGAGCCCTGATGCTATTCCCAAGCCCCGGAAATTGCGGGCCGGAATCCGGGTCCCTTGTCCGGGTGAAGGTGACGGTACCTTCAGCTGGGGGGTGATTCTTATAATTATTTAGGGACCAATTTAAAATATCTTTAAAAATCATCCATATGGCACACGAGATTCTCAATGACCAACATGTGGCCATCTACCACCGGGACGGGTATGTGGTCGTCCCTGCTTTTTTCAGCAGGAAAGAAATTGAAAAGGTTTATTCCAGTGCAGTGGGCGATGATGCCATCCGAAAAAACGCCCTGGACCTGAATGATCAATCCGGGAAAAAGACCAAGCTCACCCTCTGGTTCACCCCAGGAGATGATATGTACAGCCTCCTGGTGCGAAGCGAAAGGATGGTCCATTCCGTATCCCGGCTGATGGACAGCGATGCTCCGGTATGCCATTTCCATTCCAAGCTGATGCAGAAGGAACCTCGTGTGGGAGGCGCCTGGGAATGGCACCAGGATTACGGATACTGGTACAAGGACCAGTTCATGTTCCCGGACCAGATGGTCAGCGTGATGATCGCACTGACTGAGGCCAACCGGGAAAACGGGTGCCTTCAGGTTATCCGGGGCTCCCACAAACTGGGAAGGGTGAATCACGGTTTTGCGGGGGAACAGGTCGGAGCAGACATGGTCATGGTGGAAAATGCCCTGAAAACCATGGAACTGGTCTACTGCGAACTGGAGCCAGGTGACGCCCTGTTCTTTCACAGCAACCTTTTACACCGATCCGAGGCCAACCTGTCGGACCGGCCCCGGTGGTCCATGATCAGCTGCTATAACGCGGAATCCAACCCCGCATATAATGAAAACTCGACCGCCTACCGGGTACCTATTGAAACGGTTCCCGATAACGCCTTCATCGATTGGACCCGGGCCGAAAATTTCCATGCCGATTTCCTAAAAAAGGAAAACGATCCGGCCCTGAAAAGCACCGGTTGGGAGGATTGAGCCGGGAAACCCATCCGGAAGGATTATTTTACCAAAAAGGGGAAACCCTACCCTGACCCCAAATCAAAACCTTTATCCCAAGGATTGCCCGGAAATGGAAAGAAAAACTTTTATCGGTCTGTCTGCCCTGAGTGTACTGGGCCTGTACCTTCCTCTGGAAGAATGCAAACCTTCCCTCACCCCGGAGCAGGACACCCTTTCGACCCCCACGATGCTTTCGAAATTGTTCAGCGCTGCCCGGATCAGGAACCTTGGAAAGCAATACCTCAACCAACACCCCGCTGAATCCTCCCGGAATCTTTTGGAAAAAGAGCTCCGGGAGGGAATTTCAGGGAATGGGGACCAAATATCCAGGGACCTTTCCTCGAAAATCCGGCAGGATTTCCAGGGGGGAAGAACGGTCCTGCTGGAGGGATGGATCCTTTCGCAGACCGAATCCCGCCAGTGTGCCTATTATGATCTCAGTCATCCCGCTTAATGATACCCCATGCATATTGATGCCAGGCGGCTGGAAAATCATTCCCTGATTGAGGGGGATCTTTGCATTGTTGGTGCCGGAGCCGCCGGAATTTCCATTGCCCTGGACTGGATCAATACCCCCTTTAAAGTGATCCTGCTGGAAGGGGGCGGATTTGAACTGGATCCTGCCATGCAGGATCTTTATGCCGGGAAAAGCATCGGACAAAAATACTATTCCCTGGAAGCCGTCCGGTTGCATTATTTCGGGGGGACTACCGGGCATTGGGCCGGGTATTGTTCCACCTATGATGATATCGACTTTGAAAAAAGGGATTGGGTACCAAGGAGCGGATGGCCGATCACCAAAGAAGACCTGGAACCTTATTATCCCAAAGCGCAGCAGATTCTGGAATTGGGTCCCTATGAATATGACCTCGCCTATTGGCAGAAAAAGTATCCGGAACTGGTTCCCCTTCCCCTGGATAACCAGGTGATCTGGAACAAGATCTGGCAATTTAGTCCGCCGACCCGTTTCAATACCCGGTACCGAAGTGCCATCGTAAACGCTAAAAATATCCATTTATATACCTATGCGGATGCCACCAACATCGAAGCCGACGATACGGTCCGTACCATCCGCCAGATTACGGTTAAGAACCTGGCTGGAAAAGAGCATACGGTAAAAGCAAAATATTTCATTCTGGCTTGCTGCGCCCTGCAGAACGCCAGGTTATTGTTAGCCTCCAACCAACAAGCCCCAAAAGGATTGGGAAATGACCATGATCTGGTGGGAAGGCATTTTATGGAACACCTGGAGGTGAAATCCGGGCTCCTGCAGCTCCCCGTGAAATCATCTCTCCGGTTGTACATGCTCAATTTCATGGGTCTCCGGATGAGGGCTGAACTATCCACGACTGCTGAAATCCAAAAGAAATATCAGATCCTGAATGGAACGGTCTCATTAAGTCCGGAATTGGTGGCCAGCAGGGAAAAACCCATGATTGAACTGTTCCCAAAAAAGGCTGCCCAGTCTGTTGAAATGGCCAGCTCTTTTGTAAAGGAGCTCAGGGCAGAAAGCAAATCCAAAGCAAATGAAAAGCAGTATACCTCTTTTGAACTTTTTACTCGTATGGAGCAGTCCCCAAATCCAAATTCCCGGGTTACTCTCGATACCGTTAAAGACGCCCTGGGAATGCCCAGGATTATCCTGGACTGGCAATTGACCGAACAGGAAAAAAGAAGCATCCGGCAACTTTACCTGATTCTGGGTCAACAAATCGGAGTTTCAGGATCAGGGAGGGTTCAATTGATGGAATGGCTTAGAAAGGGTGATGATTATTCCTGGCCGGATTTCCTGGGAGGAGGTTGGCACCATATGGGGACCACAAGAATGGGAGAAAATCCCCAAACAGGGGTGGTAGATCAAAATTGCAGGGTATTTGGAATAGATAACCTGTTCATGGGAGGCTCATCCTGTTTCAGCACGGCCGGGAGTGCTAATCCGACACTTACTCTTACCGCTCTTGTGCTACGCCTTTCGGATTTTTTGAAGCATAAATTCTTAAAATAGATCCACAGGATTGATTTTTAAAGAGTCCTACCACGGAATTCCGGTGCTTCCGATAAGTAAATTTTTCTCAGGATAGAATTGCTTCTTAAATTCGGTCATTCCTTTGACTCCCCAATTTACTTGTTCTGGGTCATTCTGACCCATGGACAATGGGGCATGCCTTAATTTCCAAGGTTTGTGTTCTTTGTTCGAATAACCAGTATAATGCTTTTCACAATTACATTTCCAACCTATTTTTTAAAGGTTTTCTGGAAAGTTTTGTTGTCAAAAGACAGAAAACAGACAATCGGAATGATCGCTGCAAAAGCGAAATAACGACTTATGTAAATGAAGGCCGCTTCATACAGGTATTGGAAAAAAAAATGACAAGGAAGCTTAAAAACTTATTCAGAAGATCTTAATTATTTAAATCCAGAATTTCGAAAAATAGCAGAATAAACCAACAGATGCAATTGGATCAAAATAATTTGAGGTTTATTTCAAAAAATGCATTGTTTCATTGGTTGTCTTATTTTCTGTAGCGGGCTTTACCTTGTCATTGATCACCTCAGTGCCTTTTGCATCTTGGTGGATCATTTTCCATAAAATGTTTCCGGTTTTTTGATCTATAACCATATTTCCGGAAATACTCATGTTCATTTTAGCCTCATCGCCATTTTGAGTTAATCCTTTAACTAAATACGAGGCACTAAGTCCAATTTTTAATGAATCCTGGTGGATATCGCTCAATTGATAGGAATATTTTTGGGTTGAGTCCTGTTCTAAATCCCTTTCCCATTTTGCTCCTTTTGAGATCAAACTATCCGGGTAGACCTCGAAAAACTCGTCCCATTCTTCTGCCACGGTTTGATCATTCATCTCCTTGATAGTATCAATAGCGGCCTTTTTCTGTTCAGGTGAAAGGAAATCCAGATCATTTACACTGGCGATTAAGGTATCTCTGATCCGCTTGATTCCCCTAACCCAGAGAACCCTTCCTTTGGGAGAAAGTGCCATTTGAAATGGATATGCGAGGAGGGGATCCAGTTCAGCTTTGAATAAACCATTAAACCCTGCTAAAAATGAATCTCCATTTATTCCACTGGAATCCTTAGTGTCGTATCCTACTTCACCCCAAATTGGAATATGCATTTTCTGCATTGCCTCCTTGTACCGGCCTTCAATTATAAAGTTCCCCGCAGAATCAATTGCCAATACTCTAAATTCAACACGCCGTCCCTGATCTGAAATTCCCTTTACAGTACTTAAAAATTCCTTGTAGATAATCAATGCTTTACTTTTATAAACCTATTG
>DATKSX010000133.1:0-4734 GCA_035531415.1 Chitinophagaceae bacterium | reverse complement strand
ATTCAGTGTACGCTTTCGATGCCGATTCAGTCAACCAGGCAACTCCCCTGTGGCATGTTAATCTGACCGCGCCGGGCAAACGCCCGGTACTCAACACCGATATGACCGGGGCCTGCGGGGGCAATTACAACAACTTCCTGGGCCAGATGGGCATTGTGGGCACTCCGGTGATCGATTCGGGGACCAAAACTTTATTTGTGGTGTCCAAGAGCGTCGATGTTACCGGGAATTCAGGATTCGTACAGTATTTGCACGCCCTGGATATCCGTACCGGGGCAGAAAGGCCCAACAGCCCGGTGCTGATCACCGCCAAGACGGGGGGAAGCGGATACGATTCTCAGGGGGGCGAAATCACCTTCAACTCCCAGACGGCAAACCAGCGGCCCGGCCTGATGCTGCTGAATGGCACGGTGTTCATCGGTTTTTCCTCCTATTGCGACTGGGATCCCTACCATGGATGGCTTCTGGCTTATGACACCGGAACCCTCCGTCAAAAAGCCGTATACAACTCCACGCCTGACGGAAAGGAAGGAGGAATCTGGATGAGCGGCATGGCCCCGGCAGGAGATGATTCCGGGAATATCTACCTGGCTACCGGGAACGGCACCACAGATGGTCAGGTCAACGACACCAACCCGGTCAATACCGGGCTCAGCATCCTGAAACTGACGCCCTCCGGAAACCAGCTGCGGGTCAGCAGCTATTTTACCCCAAGCAACTTCCAATACCTGAATGACAACGACCTGGACATGGGGGTGATCCAGGTCCTGCTGATTCCGAAGACCCACCTTTTGGTCAGCGGGGATAAGAACGGGGAATTATTCCTGGTGAACCGGGATACCATGGGTTCCTTCAATCCTTCCTCCAACCAGGTTATTCAGCGGATGCCCCTTACAGAAAACAGTAACCTCCATGCCTCCCTGGCTTATTATCAGGGGAGTTCCAGAACCTGGCTATACACCTGGTCGGAGAACACCGCCCTGACCGCTTTTCCCTTTGACGGGGTCAACCAGGACTTCAACCTCGGCCAATCCGTGGCCGGGCCCATGGGGCCTTACGGCCAGAACGGTGCATTCCTATCGGTTTCCTCCAATGGAACCGATGACAGCACCGCCATCCTCTGGGCTTCCCATGCCGCAACCGGCGATGCGGAATCCACCGTCGATCCCGGCATCCTGCGGGCTTTCAGCGCAACGGATGTCACCCGCGAACTCTGGAATTCCTCCCAGGACCCGAACGACCAGCCCGGCGATTATGCCAAGTTTGTCCCTCCGACCATCGCCAACGGCAAAGTGTATCTGGCCACCTTCTCCAACCAGCTGGTAGTCTATGGGCTGACCACCAAATCCCCGGACACCTGCAATACGGCCAATATCGCCCTGAACAAACCGGCTACCGCCTCATCCATCGAAAATGGCACCCTGGGTCCGGACAACGCCTTTGACGGTAGCCTGGGCACCCGTTGGTCCAGCCAGTTCAGCGATCCCCAGTTTATTTCCGTGGATCTGGGACAGGAATATAATATCTGCCAGGTTTCCCTGGAATGGGAAAGGGCCCTGGGGAAGGATTTTTCCATCCAGGTTTCCGATGACGGCATCCAGTGGACCACGGTGCAATCCATATTCGGCAATAACCAGGCCTTCAATTCGATCCCCATGAACGCCCGGGGCCGGTATGTCCGGATGTACGGAACAGCCCGGGGAACGATTTACGGGTATTCCCTTTATGAATTCGAGGTATTCGGAAAACCGGCCCTGGTGCCCCGGTTCGATTCGGGCCCGGTGGTTTTCCCCAACCCGGCCCAGCATTTTTTACACATCCTCAAAGGGATGGAGGATATCATGGATGTTGAGCTGATCGACCTTTCCGGAAAAACCGTGGAGCGGGTTGAAAACAATGGGGCGGAACCCCAGGTCGATCTTCCCATGAGCAATCTGGCCACCGGCATATATATCGCCCGGGTCCGGACCCAATCCCGCAATTACCAGTTTAAAATATTGCACGTGAACTGAACCGGGATTCCGGGATCAGGCCTGCACAACGGGCAGGTATATTTTCATGGTGGTTCCTTCCCCCGGCCTGCTGTCTGCCGTGATAAAGCCCCCATGGTTCTGCACGATCTTGCGGCAAATGGCCAGCCCAACCCCGGTGCCGGCATATTCGTTCCTGCCATGGAGCCGCTGGAACAACTCGAAGACCTTTTCGCTAAACTGTTGATCGAACCCGATCCCGTTATCGGTTACGGAGATGAGATGATAATCCTTTCCGTGGACCATTCCCTCAAAGGCGGGCATTTCCCGGTCGGGAATGGATATGGAATGGAAAAGGATCCGGGGCGGGGTATCGGCCTTGCTGTATTTAAGGGAGTTGGAGATCAGGTTTTCGACCAGTTGGAAGAATTGCACCGGCACAAACCGGACCTTAGGCAACTGCTCCGCAATGATAACCGCCTTTTTTTCTTCTATAAGGTCCTTCAGGGTCTGGGTCACTTCCTCCAGCACCTGGTTCGGGTCCAGGATCTCTGCCACCTGACCCTCCGTAGTGATCCGGGAATAAGAGAGCAGGGCATCGAGGAGCTTCTGCATGTAGTCGGCATTGGCGGATACCTGTTGGACGATCTCCCCTACTCCTTCCGGAAGTTTTCCCTGACTTTTCTCCATGATCCGGGAACTGAAGATCTTGATCTTGCGGATGGGTTCCTGAAGATCGTGACTGGCGATATAATTGAAGGACAGCAGTTCCTGATTGCTTCTTTCCAGCTCGATGTTTTTCTGCAGGAGCTGGCTGCCCTTCAGCTCCAGTTCGATCTCCGCCTGCTTTTCCCTGGAAATGTCCCGGATGAAGGAAATATAGGAATTGTTGTCCGGCCCATCGGACCTGGAAATGGAAAGGGCAATATAAAATTCCTCCCCCTTCTTATTGATGGCCGATACTTCCATGGTCTTGCCCAAGATATGGGGAGCCTCTCCGGACCGTTGTCGTTCCAGATCTTCCAGATGGAGGTTCCGGTACCCCGGAGGAATGATGATCTGGTCCAGGGGCCTGCCCACCACTTCGCTTTCCTTCCACCCGAAAATCTTCTCGGCCACCGGATTCCAGATGGCAATTCTTCCATTATCATCGATCACGATCACGGCATCAGGGGCGTTTGAGATCACCTGCCTGAAAGTGGCTTCGCTTTTTTTCAGTTTTTCATTGAGCAGAAACTCCTGGGTGATATCCTGGCAGGTTCCTGTGATCTTGTAAGGTTTACCCGCTTCATCGATCAGGACCTTCCCCTTGGCACTTACCACTTTGCGGGTCCCGTCTTCAAGCCAGATCCTGAGGATATCATCCTCCACCACATGGGTCTGGAGGGAACTGCGGATCAAATCCATTCTTGCCGGACGACTGACGGGCTCCAGAAAGGAATGGAACCGGTCCATGGTGATGGTTTCCGACTGGGGTTCCAGACCGAAAATCCGGTACATTTCATCGCTCCAGTACACCTTGTCATTGCCAGGACTCCAGTTCCAGTTGCCGATATGGGTGAGCGCCTGAGCCTGCTTATGCAGCTCCTCGCTTCTTTCCAGGCTCCGGAGCATGTCATGGCGCTGGGTGACATCCATCACGGTACCCCGCATCTGGGTGGCCTCTCCTTTCCGGAAGGATACGATTCCCCGGGACCAGATGATTTTCTCATTTCCGTTTTTCCGGTAGCGGTACTCACAATCATAAATGCCATCGCCTTTCATCGCTTTTTCAATGGCATCCCGTACTTTTTTTCGGTCCGAGGGATGGACATATTCCAGAAAAGTGGCCATGTCGCTTTTTACCTCCAGGCCGAAGATATCCATGAGCTTGGGGCTGTATTCGGAATTGCCGTCCTTCAGGTCCCAGACAAAACTTCCCAATTCCGCGATTTCCTGGGCTTCCTTCAATTGCTGTTCGCTGAACTCCAGCCTCCGGATGGCCTGCTTTTCCTGGCTGATGTCCATGGCAACTCCGATGATCTGGGTGGGAATTGCCCCGGCATCGCGGTGAAATACCATATCATACCTCCTCAGCCAGGTGTACAGGCCCCCTTTCCGGCAGACCCGGTATTCGATGGTCCGAATTTCCCCGTCCGCAGCACCGGCAAAATCCTTCCGGAAGGAAATTACCCGGGATAAATCTTCCGGGTGAACCAGCTGGTCCATCAGATTGGTATCAATTGCAGATACTTCTTCCCTGGGATAGCCCAGCATTTCTCCGATCTTCTGGTTGCTATAAACCTCCTTTTGGTTCACCAAGTCGTACACATAGATGAATCCCGGGATGGCATTGTTCACCTTATGGATGAAAAAGTCTTGTTCCTGGATCGACTCTTCCTGCATTTGGGCGATGGTATCAAAACTCCTTTGCTCAATTGCCGTGGTGAGGCGGTCCATTTCATCCATGATCCGGATCATCAGGCCGGTCTGACCGGTAAATAAGGGCAGAAAATCCCGGAAGGCCTTTCTGCGGGCATAGCTGATGGAGGTGATGTCCCCGGAGGCAATATTTTCCTTCCGAAGCAGGGGAAGCTGATTGGCTTTCCAGCTGGCCACCGTTTCTTCCAAATATTTCCCTGTGGTATTTTCAGCAATGGCCCGGAGGAACCTCAGGTTGGATTCCTGGATTAATTTTTCCAATTCTGCATCCTCCAGTCCTTTCAGGTGCCGGAACAGGGGGATATGAATCTTGCGGAAGATGGCTAATCCTGCCCGGGAGAAT
>DATKSX010000132.1:0-5191 GCA_035531415.1 Chitinophagaceae bacterium | reverse complement strand
TGAATGCGGCATTGATTTGTGCGGAAGCGGAACCGAAAAGCAGGAGGAAAAACAGGGTCCCAAAGACCGGACGGGCATGGGCTGGGACAGCGCAGCCGTACCTAATCCGTTGAAAGACGGTCAGTTGGTTTTTCATAGTTGGACCAGAAACGTGCCCATTATTCAATCCTGTCCACAGGAGGGAAAATGGCACGGGGGGCTAAAGATAAATACAAAATATCTAATATATAGGGTTTAATCTGCTAAAATTTCCGGTCTGGGAAGGAAGGGGGCAATCCGAAAATTCGAAAAAAACGGAGTTTTCCGCCAGGACCTCCTTTCCCCAGGTCTGAGAAGTGGGAAAGGCCCTGGCCCTCAAGGTATTCGGAGCCCGTGGGGAGAAAAGTCCACGACCCCGGCTTCGGCTTTGCTGCCGGAAGATTCCGGGAGGTTTAGGGCCATTCAGGAAATAGGAGGATGAATTGGCAGAAGCCACCAAGGCAGCTGATTCCAGACCCCAAAGAATGAGGCAGGGGATCAGGGCAGGGGGGCTGCTTCCCGCATCAGGGTGTGGATATGCAGGGGTTCTTTCAAGATGAACTCGATGCTGAACCCGGGGGATTCCAAAGCGTAATAGAACCGGTCCGGGTCGGATTCCGGTCCCATCCAGGCGAAGTGCAAATTACCGGGGATATCCGGAGCTCCTGCCAGGACCGCTTTTTCAAAGACGGGAGCCAGGGTCCCGGTAAAATCCTTCAGGAGCCGGAGCAGGACCGTTTTTTGGGAACCGTCCAGCCTCTGGATCGAAATCCCTTCCGGAGTATGTAAAAAGAATTCCTTTCCGCTGGCTCCGCGGACGTCATCGGAAGGAGGAAGATCGGGGCTAATTAGGGCAAATTTCCTCTGCTCCCCGTCCAGGGAGCGGACCAGCGCCAGGGCCTGGTCCTTTTCATCTTCCAGGAAGCGAAACCCGGCATAGGGCCCGGTCCGGAAAAGGTCCGGGTGGGCCCCGAGAAACAGGGGACCGGCGTAGGCTTTTCCTTTACGGAAGCCGACGTTGAGGGAAAAATGATGGCCTTCGAATTTCATCCCCCAGTCACCATCCCCGGAAGGTTCACCGAAAAAGGCGATCCAGTAAAAGCTGCTTCCGTAATAGGACCAGTAGGGGTCCTTCAGGGTGGCTCCGTATTGGTGGAGCCAATCGTCCAGCCGCAGGGTGTTCATCAGTTTGAGGTATCCCTCCGGACTCAGGACGGCCTGAAGCAGGGCCTGGAGGAGCACCCGCTGGGTATCCGAAAGTTGTCCCAGGGAGATTCCTGGCCGGGAGACGACGTTATAGGAATTGTTGCTCCACAGCTTCCTTCGAGGGTCATCGAATGAAAGTACCACGGAATCCCTTTGGGAGGATTCCAGGGATTGGATGAACAGGTCCGCTCTTTGGACAATCCGCGATGCTGCGGGATCCTCCGTCTTGGGGAGCACCCCGGGCCCTGGAGGAGCCCCAAAGCCCGGAAGGCAACCGGCCAGCAACAGGACCAGGAGTTGTTTGCGCACCATAAGGAAAATTTTGAAGTCTCTTTTTGGCATTTTCGGGGAGCGGCTGGTTCGGACCATTCCAAATGGAGCCTAACCGGCTTTTTCCTGCAGCCCGGAAATCCCCCCATACAATTCCCCGTATTTACGCCGGGCATATTCCATGAAGCAGTCCGGATCCAGGTGTTTTCCGGTGACCTGCAGGCAGAGTTCCGGGTATGGGTATTGTCCCCCGGGGCCATGGATCTTCCTGCGGAGCCAGTCCAGAAGGGTCTTGCAATCCCCGGCAGCGAGGGAAGCTTCCAGCCCGGGGATTTCGCGCCGGGCTGTTTCAAAGAATTGGGCTGCCAGGAAACTTCCCAGACTGTAGGTGGGGAAGTAACCGAAACTCCCGTGGCTCCAGTGCACGTCCTGGAGCACGCCGCGGAGGTCGTCCGGCACCTTCACCCCCAAAAGATCCCGATAGGACTGGTTCCAGATTTCCCTGAGATCCCCGGTCCGGAACTCCCCGGAGATCAGTCCCTTTTCGATCTGGTAACGGATCAGGACATGGAAATGGTAGGTGAGCTCGTCGGATTCGGTCCGGATCAGCGTGGGGCCTACCCGGTTGATGCCCTGGTAAAACTCCTGCAGGGAGACTTTCCCCAGAATTTCCGGAAACCGGGAGGCCAGTTTGGGAAATTGATGAAGCCAGAAGCTTTTGCCCCTGCCCACCATATTTTCCCATAACCTGGATTGGGACTCGTGGATGGAAAGGGAAATGGCTTCTCCGGAAGGAAGACCATAATCGGCCTCGTCAAGCCCCTGCTCATAGAGCCCGTGACCCCCTTCATGGAGACAGCTGAAGATCAGGCCGGGCAAATCCCCTTCCTCGATCCGGGTGGTCAGACGTACATCCTGGTTGCCCATGCTTACCGTAAAAGGGTGCTCGGATACATCCAGCCTCCCGGCATCCAGGTCAAAGCCCAGGGTCGCCAGGAGTTCCCTTCCGAATTTCCCCTGGCGGTCCTTGGGGAAGGAGCACCTGAGCCAATCCGGTGCCGGCCCGCTCCGGTCCAGAATCGCGGACAGCAGGGGAGAAAGTTGATGCCTCACCTGGGAGAACAGTCCGTCCAGTTGTCCGGTGGTCATTGCTTTTTCATGCCATTGGAGCAGGGCGTCATAGGGATGCTTCTCGTACCCCAGCAACCGCGCCTCCTGCTGTTTGAGGCAGACCATTTCCCCAAGTAAATGCTCCCATATGGCGAAATCGTTTTTTCTGCGTGCGGCGACCCAGCCATGAAAGCAGGCTGATACTGTGTCTGAAAGTTGCCGCACGAATTTTTCCGGATATTTCTGATTCCTGCGGACCTCCTCCAGGGTAATTCTCACATTCCTTCCTTCCTTTTCCGCCGGTGTGGTGGCTTGTTCCAGGTTCAGGAGTAAATTCTCCAGGGAGGACTCAGTAAGCAGACCGTGCAGCAGGGCGGTGAGGGTGGTGAGCTGCCTTCCGCGCAACGGAGCGCCTGAGGGTGGAAGGCAGGTTTCCTGATCCCAGTTCAAAAGCGAGATCGCCGCCTTCAGGTCGGCAATTTTTTGCATTTTTGTCCTGTACTGTTCATACAGGTCAGCATCGTTTTTTTTCACCAGCATTCAGGGACCGATTGCATTGACCAGGAAAAATAATGCCATGAAAATACGGGAATTTGTTGCGCCTCTGGAAAACCTCGCCCCCCTGACCTACCAGGAAGATTATGACAATTCCGGGTGGATCGCCGGGGACCCAGACCAGGAGCTCAGGGGGGCCCTGCTCACCCTGGATGCTACCGGGCCGGTACTGGATGAGGCCATCAGCAAGGGATGCAATCTGGTCATCGCCCACCACCCAGTAATCTTCCGGGGACTGAAGAAGATCACGGGATCCACCTGGGTCGAGCGCGTAGTGATCCGGGCCCTCCGGGAAGGGATCACCCTTTATGCCTGCCATACCAACCTGGATCAAATGGCAGGAGGGGTGAACCGGGTTATTTCGGAAAGACTCGGGCTCCGGCAATGCCGGATCCTGGCGCCCTCCCAGGGTCTGCGGAAGCTGTATACTTTCGTGCCCCAGGCCCATGCCGAGTCCCTGAGGAACGCTTTGTTTGCAGCGGGAGCAGGGCAGATCGGGGCCTACGGGGAATGCAGCTTCAATACCGAAGGCTCCGGGACCTTCAAGGGGGGACCGGAATCCAATCCCTTCGTGGGCAAAAAAGGGGAGCGCCACAGGGAACCGGAAATCCGGGTGGAAGTGGTCTTCCCCCGCCACCTCGAAACCCGGGTGATCACCGCACTTCATCAAGTGCACCCCTATGAGGAGCCTGCCTTTGATATCATCCCGCTGTCCAATCCCAATCCCGGGATCGGATCCGGAATGATCGGGGAGCTGGCGACACCGTTGGAGGAGCGCGATTTCCTGGGGATGGTCCGGGAGGCTTTTTCCGCCTCCTGCATCCGCCACAGCTCCCTGCGAAACAAGCCGGTGAGCCGGGTAGCGGTTTGCGGGGGAGCAGGATCCTTCCTGCTGGCGCCGGCCCTTGGGGCCGGTGCGGATGCCCTCGTGAGTGCCGATTTCCGGTACCATGAGTTCTTTGATGCTGACAACCAGCTTATTATAACCGATATCGGGCACTACGAGTCGGAGCAGTTCACGGTGGACTTGTTTTATGAGGTTTTGACCCGGAATTTCCCTAATTTTGCGCCTCTGAAATCAGCATCCGCTGCAAATCCTGTAAATTATTTTTTCTAAATGGCTACTGTCAAGGAATATTCCGTTGAAGAAAAGCTCACCTCCATTCTGAACCTCCAAAAAATCGACAGCAAACTGGATGAAATCCAGGTGCTGAAGGGAGAGTTGCCGATGGAAGTGAAGGACCTGGAAGATGAGGTGGCCGGGCTCAATACCCGGCTGGCCAATGTGGAAGAGGAAATGAAATCCATCCAGGACTTCATCAATTTGAAGAAGACCGCGATGAAGGAATCCGAGGCCCTGATCAAAAAATACGAAAAGCAGCAGACCAGCGTCAAGAACAACCGGGAATTCGAGGCGATCAGCAAGGAAGTGGAAATGCAGACCCTGGAGATCAAGCTGGCTGAAAAACATATCCGGGATGCCGGCGAAGAAGTGAAGGAGAAGACCCGGACCCTGGATGCTGCCCGACTGGGAATCCAGGAAAAGGAAACCAACCTGAACCACAAGAAGGAGGAGCTGGAAAAGATCATTGCCGAGACCGAGAAAGAAGAAAAACAATTCCGCAAGCAATCCAATGAAGCCCGTGCCCGGGTGGAACCCCGCCTCCTTGCCGCTTATGAAAAAATCCGCAAAACCTACCGCAACGGCCTGGCCGTGGTTTCCATTGTAAGGGATTCCTGCGGAGGTTGTTTCAACAACATCCCTCCCCAGCGCCAGGCGGAAATCCGCCAGCGCAAGAAGATCATCGTGTGCGAGCATTGCGGCCGGATCGTGGTGGATAACGAACTGGACGCCGCCGCCAAGATCCACGCCTGACCAGCTCCCTTTCTATCTTTTCCTTTTTGCCTTGTAGCCGGGTATCGGTAAATTCACCCTAAAAGCCGCGGATGTTCCGGACCCTTCTTTTAGGCTTGCTGTATGCCATCCCTGCTTCGGCCCAAAATCCCCATTATAATTTTACGACCCGGTGCG
>DATKSX010000131.1:0-2098 GCA_035531415.1 Chitinophagaceae bacterium | reverse complement strand
TTCGACGTGCAACCCGACCGGATTACCGCCTCCGGCCGCAGCGCATTCGATCCGGTTGCCTCCAATGAAGATCCTGCCGGCAGGGCACTCAACCGGCGCACCGACATCATCCTTACACCCAACCTGGATGAACTGTACCGGATTCTGGGCACGGACTGAGACCTTCCCCCGGGGGAATTCCCCTGTTAATCCGTAATTTGCGCCTCCCTTCTCAAAGGGATGCTTCCATGTTCAAAAGGCTCTTCAGGAACAATCCCGAAAAGGCAGAGATGTCCTTTTTCGACCATCTTGAGGAGCTCCGCTGGCATATCATCCGATCCCTCATCGCCGTGGGCGTTGCCAGCGTCCTGATTTTCATCTTCATCTCCCCGATTTACAGCAAGGTCATCCTGGGGCCGACCCGAAGCAATTTCATCACATTCCGGGTCCTGTGCAAGCTGGATCATTGGCTCCACCTGGGCAGCCGGCTCTGCGCGGCCCATATGAACATCAAATTCCAGAACCTGGAAGTCTCCGGCCAGTTCATGCTGGCCCTCACTTCCTCCCTGATTCTGGGAATCATCGCCGCGGTTCCCCTGATCCTCTGGGAATTCTGGAGGTTCGTCAAACCCGCCCTAAAGGCGAATGAAGCCAAATACACCAGGGGGGTGGTATTCTGGTCTTCCCTGCAGTTCTTCATGGGGGTCTTCTTTGCGTATTTCTGCATCGCGCCCTATGCCATGTCCTTTTTCTCCAATTACCATATTTCAACCCAGTTCGAAAACATATTCACCATCCAGAGCTATCTGGATCTGGTGATCCAGCTGGTGGTGGGCCTGGGTTGCGTGTTTGAGCTTCCGATCCTGGTATATTTCCTGACCAAGGTGGGCATCCTCACCCCCCAGTTCCTCCGGACCTACCGCAAGCAGGCCATCCTGGTCATCGTGGGAATCGCGGCATTCATTGCCCCCCCGGATGTGACCAGCCAGATCGTGGTTTCGGTTCCGCTGTACCTGCTTTACGAGATCAGCATCTATATTTCCCGGCGGGTTATGAGCCGAAAGGAAGCGGATGAAAAGAAATGGGTATAAAATACCCGGAGTTCCGGCTGAAATCCACAGCGGGATTCCGGGGTCAATTCATATTTAAAAAATTATTATTTTAAAAGTGATTATTTATAAATGAATTGTAAAAAATCCGGGAAAATCGGGGTCGCAATCAAAAGATTTGGCACATAAGTTGCGTTTTAATCTTCGATTTTAGGTTAAAAAATAGGTTAAAAGCATAGAAACCCAGTCCATAGAGGAGGCTGGGTTTCTGTGTTTCAGGACCTTCCCCATTCAGGGTAGTTTTCCAGAACTCATCCGGATCAGGCTGTTATGGGGATGGATGATCTCGTGCCAGGTGAAGTCCTGGTTGGCCCGCAGGCCGTCTCCAAAGATGGTTTCGGTGGCGGTGATGATCTTGACGGGCCGGTCCGTGGTAAACTGCTGTTTTCCGGCATCCCATTCCAGTTCCTGGCATTCCAGCCTTTCCCCCTTGTTATTGACCACAACGACGCTGTCGCTTACCTCCATTTTGCTGGTGGTGGAAAAATATGCTCCTTTTTTGGCCGTCAGCACGCTGGTCACTTTGAGACTGTCGTTGAAAAACTCCACCCGCAGGCCTTTGTTCAGGACCACATAGGGCTGCTTGTTCAGATACCGGTATAAAAGAGGGGCCGTGAGCCTCGCGTTCACCTTCCCGTCCCTGCTGTAATAGGACATGATATTGTGAGCTACTTCCACCTCAATGCTTTGCCGGTTCAGACGTTCCACCTCATGAACATCGTTCACGCATCCGGTCCATGGGACCACCACCAGCAGGTATAGGATGGTCCTTTTCAAGTCGGGGGGGAAGAGGGGTTAAATTCCAGGATGGCCAGCAGCCCCCGGAGCAGCAGATCAGGTACCAGGGATGTTTCGGTTTCCAGGAGCCTGTTGAAGAAGGGACTGTCCCCGCCGGTGAGAAGAACCTTCAGCCCCTCGTACCGGGACCGGTATTTTCCGATCAGGCCTTCGGTCTCTGCAACGGCCCCGCCCAGGCACCCGCTCAGGATAGACTGCCGGGTATTGTAACC
>DATKSX010000130.1:0-4945 GCA_035531415.1 Chitinophagaceae bacterium | reverse complement strand
CCTTGCGCTTCCGATGATCCTGATCTATGTCATCGCGGACGCTGGCAGCGTGACCGGGGGTTGGCTTTCTTCCTTCTTCATCAAAAAGGGATGGACCGTGAACCGGTCCAGGAAACTGACCATGCTGCTTTGTTCCTGCGTCATCCTTCCGGTGGTATTCGCCACCCGGACCTCCAACGAATGGGTGGCGGTGATCCTGATCGGGATGGCCGCAGGGGGTCACCAGGCCTGGTCGGCAAACGCCTATACCCTCACCTCCGACCTTTTTCCCAGAAAGGCCACCGCGTCGGTGATCGGGATCGGGGGATCCATCAGCGCCACGCTGAGCATCCTGGCAACCTTCGCGCTCGGTCATGTGCTGGACCACCAGGGAAGGCAGGGTTATTTTTACGCCTTCCTGGTCGCGGGCTTTATTTATCTTTTCGCGCTGGCTGCCATCCAACTGATCAGCCCCAGGCTGACCCCGGTGAACCAACGGGAAGGCCATGCCATCCTCTGATCCGAACCCAAATCAATCCCATGGATACCTTCCCAGATCGACCCGAAAAACCCCGGCGGGAGTTTCTTAAAAACTCCCTGCTGGGAATGGCCGCCCTTACCCCGGGTATGTCCCTGGTCACCGCCCAGGGACATAAAGGAACTGGAAATGACGACGTGCTGAAGGTGGTCTGCGTGGGAGCCCATCCGGACGATCCGGAATCCGGATGCGGGGGAGTACTGGCGATGTATTCCAATGCCGGCCACGAGGTCACCATCGTCTACCTGACGCGGGGAGAGGCCGGCATTCCGGGAAAATCCCAGGAGCAGGCAGCGGCCATACGGAGCAAGGAGGCGGAAAACGCCTGCAAAATCCTGAAGGCGGCCCCGGTCTTTTTCGGGCAAATCGATGGAAGCACCGTCATGGACCGGGAGCAGATCGGAAAAATGGAAGGGATCCTGGGAGGGCTGAATCCGGACCTGGTGATCACGCACTGGGCGGTGGACAGCCATCCGGATCACCAGGTGGCCGGGATGCTTTGTTTCCAGAGCTGGCTGAGGCTCCATCGAAAATTCAGGCTGGCTTTCTTCGAGGTGAACACCGGATTCCAGACCATGCAGTTCAAGCCCACCCATTATATTGATATCAGCGCTGTGGCCGACCAGAAGAAAGCGGCCCTGTACCAGCATATCAGCCAGGACCCGGACGGGATCTACCACAAAAACCACCAGCTCATGCAGCAATTCCGGGGCAGGGAGTTGGGGGGAGGCGAGGCGGAAGCCTTCATTCTCCTGGATGCCAGCGCCGGGTCGCTTTGATCCTTATTTTTTCCCGATTATTTCCTGGGCCAGACATTATTGGACCTGTCCGCATCCACGAATATGCCCATGTCCAGGGAAACCGATTCGGGCTTCCGGGCTGACCTCAGCCTGAGGGTGGCATGGCGCAAATCCTTTTTCCAGAGGGCCGGGGTATAATGGGTGGAATCCATGGTCCCGTCCCTATACCGGGTGATCAGGTCAAAGGGAACCGCGAAACCCCCGATATTGTTTACCGGAACCTCCCAGGATCCTCCGGTAAGTTTGGGCGCTCCGACCACCAGGTCCGTATAATTGTTACTGAAGAACCAATCCGTCCAGAACCAGTTCAGGTCCATTCCGGATGCATTGGACATGGAATTGAAAAAATCCCAGGGGATGGGATGTTTCCCATGCCACCGGTCCATATAGGCATGCAGGGCTTTTTTGAACAGTTGATCTCCCAGCATGTCCTTCAGGGCGAGATAGGCCATGGAAGGCTTCCCATAGGCGTTGATCCCGTATCCCAGGCCGAACATGGAACTCCCGGGGGTAATGATGGGAAGGTCCTCCTCAGCCGAAGGATCCCGGGCCCAGCGGTTCACCCGGAAATTTCTGTAAAACATATCCGCGGAGTCCCGGGTGGATTCCGAACGGCCAATCAGCAGTTCCAGGGTAGTGGCCCATCCTTCGTCCATAAAGGGATACCGGGTCTCGTTGATCCCCATATAGAAGGGAAAATAGCTGTGGGCGATCTCATGGTTTTCCACCAACCTGGAAAAATAAAGGTTCTTGCTGCTGGCATCATTGACCATCATCGGGTACTCCATGTCCGCGAAGCCCTGGAATACGGAGCTCTTGGAAAAAGGATAGGGGACCCCGGGCCAGTTATGGGAAAACCAGGCCAGGGTATAACGGCCGATGGCCACTTCATCGTGGAAATCCAGGGCGCTTTCCAGATAACCGGACTGGACGCTGGCCCTCCTGCCCGTGGCATCATCCACCACCACGCTGGATGCGTCCCAGTCATAATGGTCGCTCAGGCCCAGGGCAACGTCGGTAATATCCCGGGCCGCAAAATGCCAGGTGTTCACGGAGTTGGGTTGCGTAACCTGCCGGGAAGCCAGGTCTGAGGGGCCGGCAATATGGATCACGTCATCGGAGGTTAGGGAGTTCTCATACCGGCGCAGGTATTCGGGACGGAGCACTTCGGAAGGGTTGAGCAAATCTCCCGTCGCCCAGACGAAAAAATTGGCCGGGACCCGGACCTTCAGATCATAATCATTGAAGTCGTTGTAGAATTCCTGGGCATCGGTGAAATTGAGCCGGTCCCATCCGTAATAATCATCGTACACCGCCACCCTGGGATAAAAATAGGCCAGGTAATAGGAAGTGGAATCGATCATACCCTCCCTGCCGCTTTTTAGGGAAATCTCATAATGCCAGGTGATGTTCAACCGGACCGAATCTCCGGGCAGCATCGGGGAACTGAGCGGTTGCTCCTGCCAGGTATAATGCGCCCGGCTGGATCTCCAGGGCTGGGAGAGCCCGTTCACCAGGAAACTGTCGATGTGGACACCCGAAGTGAAATAGGTGGAGTCCTGGTCCCCGAACCGGATCGCACCCGCGATATGGATGTTCTGGATCAGCTTGAACACCAGGTAGTGCAGGGTATCCGGGCTCCGGTTGAAATAGGTGATCTGTTCCGACCCGCTGATCCTGCGATCCGGGGGGAGGGCGGTCACGGTGATATCGTAGCGCCCAAAATTCTGCCAGTAGTTCTTTCCGGGAAAACCGTCCAGGGACCGGGTCCCTTTTTCCACGGCATTGCGGACATTGCGGGGCATGTAGAGGGAGGAGGCCGGGGTCTGGGATTGCGCCGGGACTGCGGCCAGGGTCCCGAGTACGGACAGGTAGAGAAGAGCTCGCATATAATCAGATAAGGTTTGAAAAAAGAAGCCAGGAAAATTAGGCAATAAAGGAACAGATTGGAAACCGTCCTTCCTAAAAAAAACCCGGCCCCGGGCCGGCCCATCTTCCCCGGACAAGCCCTACCCGGGTTGTTTCGGGGAATCTGCCCCCATCAGGGAAATGGTACGCTGCAGGGCCTCAATGGTCTTTTCCTGGGCACTGATGATCTGGTCCTTGGCCCGGAGGAGGAGGTCTTTTTCTTCCAGGAGGCTGCGGAGGCCGGAATAAGCCAGACCCTCCTCCCGGACGGAAGGCGGGTATTCCGGGGACGGATAAGGCGGAAACATGGTACCGGATCCGGTGGCGAGCCATTCCAGGCTAAGCTCCGGGTAGGCGGAGATAATTTGCTCCAGTTTGCCCGCACCCAGGTTTTTTACTTTATCCAGATATCCATTGGAAATCCCGGTTTTGGTATAGAATGCTCTTTTACTTATCCCTTTTTGGATCAGAAACGCTAAAACCCTGTTGGTGGAATTCATGGAGAAAATAATCTAAATAAACATGATTTCAATGAATTTTATCTCTACATTTGCCGGATACTCTACAAAATTAATTCTTTTCCCTGAAACCCTGAACCCAAAACATTGGTTATGGCCTATGATCCAATTACCCGGGAAAACCTCCGGATGGATTCAGAAACCCGGGAAGGTCCCGACTGTTTCCTGCCTCCCTTTTTTGAGGCTTTCCACCCGGAGGATATCCGCGATATCCTTTCCGGATGGACGGAAGTCATTGCCTGCAGCCGGGACACCCTATATGAAGACTGGAGGAAAAGGAGCGAGGCATATGCCTTCTGCAAGGCCCTGGAAGCGCTTTTATCCCGGCTCTCTGCCCTGAATCCCGAAGACCGGCCCGGGGGTGACACCCTGGTCCGGGACGATCCGGGATATTACCTGACCGCCCCCGAACTTGAAATGCTGAGCCAGGCCTCCTGGATCATCAGTAAAAGCGTCCAGGCTTCCCGGGTCATTTGCTTCGGTAACCGGACCCGGGCCCTGGAATCCCGCAACTGCTGGAGGGTTGGGGATGCAGCATCCCGGGAATATTTTTTTTATGTCCTGGTCCTCACTTTGGACCAGGAAAAGCGCCCCTCCCATGAGGTCCAGGACCTCCTGGAAAGCCGTTGCCGTTCCCTTTGCAAAATGATGGTTCTGGTCCATCCAATCCGGTGGGCGGAGATCCGGCTTCGGGAGGGAGACCGCTTTTTCCGGACCGTCCTGCGCAGCGGGGTATTTCTTTGCGGGGAGCAGGACGGTTTTCAGGATCCCTCCTTTTGGGAGGCGCCCGGGAATCCCGGGGAAATATCCCTGGAAAGCTGGAAGCGATGGAACCTGGCTTCGGAAGGTTTTCTGCAGGGAGCCTCATTCTACCTGGATTCGGAGCAGTACCGGCTTGCGGCGTTCCTGTTACACCAGGCGACCGAGGAAACCTGCATTGGGCTGATCCAGGCCGTGACCGGGTACCGCATCACCACCCATAACCTGGACCGGCTGCTCCGGTTTACGCTCCAGTTCACCGAATCCCTTTGGGGAGTATTCCCCCGGGACAGCCCGGAGGAGATCGAATGGTTCGTGAAACTGCAGAAAGCTTATACCCATGCCCGTTACCGGGAAGGATACGGGATCACGAGACAGGAGGCCCTGGTGCTTTCCAGCCGGGTCCGAAGAATCCGGCATCTTGCGGGGGAATTGTTCCTCTC
>DATKSX010000129.1:0-4719 GCA_035531415.1 Chitinophagaceae bacterium | reverse complement strand
TGGAGGTATCATAATGGTTATACAGGTAGAGACCCAGCCGGGCGATCCGGGCGGTCTTGTAGTTCGGTTGCTGGAGGATGATGGAAGGATCCTGGAGGTTTTCCCGGAGCACTTCCTTGTCGGAGATCAGGACATCCCCTTTCAGTTCCACCTTGCTGGCAATCAGCAGGGATCTGGATTTTGGGATGAATTTGGTATTGGAACAGGAATCCAGGAGCAGGGTCCCGGATAGGGCCAGAACCAGCCAAAGGGTCAGACGGTTGAAGGATTTGCTGGAGCTTTTCAGGAAATCAGGCATATGATCCTTAACCGCATTTCGTGGGGTTAGCACGTGTTTGCTCCCATCATCCTGGGACCAAGAGGCAGAAAGGAAAAATGCTTCACCGGAAATTTATAAATTTAGCGCCTCGGGCGACAGAGGCCTGCTGCAAAGCGGATGAGGCCCGGTCGCAAGTCCTTCCACATTTAATCATTTTCCCATGGTATCCAAAGCGCAAATTAAATATATTCGGTCACTAAGGGAGAAAAAATACCGTCAAAAATTCGGCCAGTTCACGGCCGAGGGAGAGAAAACCGTTTCCGAATTCCTGGCAAAAGGAAACTTACGGATCACGGGTTTGTTCGGTCTGAAGGATTGGGCAGAGCAATACCTGCAGGGCAGTCCGGGCGGCCTGGCGGAATTCCATGAAGTGAGTTCCGGGGATATGTCCCGGCTCTCCTCCCTTTCCACTCCTTCCCGGGTGATGGGCCTGATCGACCTTCCGCTCCCGGAGCCGGAACCTGATTTCCGGGGGAAGCTCACCCTGGTGGCAGATGATATCCAGGATCCCGGCAACATGGGCACCCTCGTCCGGACGGCCGCATGGTTCGGGATCACCCGGCTGGTCCATTCCCCCGGTTCTGCGGATCCCTTCGGTCCCAAAGCAGTCCAGGGTTCCATGGGAAGCCTGGGCGGGGTATCCGTTTTGGAAATGGACCTGACCACCCTATTGAAGGATCATCCAAACATCCCGTCCTTTGCGGCGGTGATCGATGGAACGGATATCCGCGGAATGGGCCCCCAGCAGCAGGGATTGATCCTGATCGGCAATGAATCCAGGGGAGTGGCTGCCCACCTGGCAGCCCGCTGCAGTCACCGGATCTCGATCCGCGGAATGGGGGAAATCCAGTCCCTCAACGCAGCGGTGGCTGCGGGGATCATTTGCGCGAAGTTTTCCGGGGTCATTTAAAGCGGATCGCCTTCACGGGGCTCACGGCCCGGACCATCAGGGAAGGGATCATCATCGCCAGATAGCATACCAGCAGGGTTCCGCAGTCAATGGCCGCGATTTCCCAGCCCACCAGATGGATCGGGGCCACCGCGACATAATAAGTCTCTTCGGGAAGTTTGAAAAACCCGGTCGTTTTCTGGAGCAGGGAAAGGCCCAGGCCGAAAATATTTCCGGCGATGATCCCCACCAGTACAATATAGGAGGCCTGGTAGATGAAGACCTGTTGCAGGGACCAGTCCCTCATGCCGACCGCCTTCAGGATGCCGATCATGTTGGTCCTTTCCAGGATCAGGATCAGGATGGCGGTGATCATGTTGATCAGGGCAACTATGGCCATGATGGTGATCACGATGACCCCGTTGACGGTCTGGAGGTTCAGCCAGTCAAAAATATTGGGGTAGATCTGGCGGATGGTCGTGGCCGTGTACTGATCGGGCAGCAGGTTGTAGAAGATGGTGCTGCGGACCGTATCCATGAGCCGGTAATCCTTCAGGAAAACTTCATAGCCTCCGATCTGGCCCGGGTTCCAGCCGTTCAGCCTGGAAATGAGCCGGAGGTCTCCAAGCACATAGATCCGGTCATATTCCTCGATGTCCGTCTTATAGATGCCGCAGACCGTGAGCTTGCGCACCCGGATGGGGTTGTCTCCCGGTTCGATAAAATACACCAGGATTCGGTCCCCGGTCTTCAGTTTGAGGATCCGGGCAAAATATGCGGAAATCATGACCTGATCGGAATACCCGCTGTCCGGAAGGCTGGGGAATTTTCCGCTGACCCGGTACCGCTCCAGGCTCTGCCAGGGATAACCCGGGGCCATGCCCCGGAACACCACCTGCTCGAATTCATCCCGGGTCTTGAGGATGGCGGATTTGACCGCGAAGGCATTGACCTGGCTGACCCCGGGAAGGGCCCGGATGGCCCGCACCAGGGTGTCGCTTGCCTGGATCGGCAACTCTTCGGTGAGGGGGCTGGCATTGGGCTGGTAGCGGACGATATGGATATGGCCCGTGAAGCTGAAGACCTTTTGGCTGACCGTTTGCTGGAAGCCGTTCACCAGGGCCGTGGCGATAATCATCACCCCCACGCTCAGGGCCGTGGCCGCTATGGCGATCCGGATGATGAACCGGGAAAAGGTCCTTTCCCTGCTTCGGGAAATCCTTCTGGCTAGGAACAGGGATAATTTCAAGGGGATTCGGGTTCCAAGGGTCCTCCCAAAGCTATTCATTTTTACCGGAGGCAGGGTCATTGCGGGACCCCGGCAACTCGGCCGGGGCCCTTTCCATCCGGACCGGATTGGCATCCCTGCCGTACCTTCACATTGCCCGGGATCCTGCCCTGCAGCATCCCGGGAAAAACAATCTGATCCGTGAAATATTCCCTTGGGTTCCTCCTCGTCCTGGCCACTTTCCCTCCCTGCGCAGCGCAGGTCAACTGGGTTACGCCGGACCATGTGTATGCGGACAATGTCAAATCGGTGCTGCTGGTCCCCGGGGGGGATCCCCTGAAATATCCCATCATTTCCCTGAATGGCAACCAAAGCGCCGAGCTCAGCTTTGACGATCTGGACGGAGATGTGAAAAACTATTATTACACCCTTCAGCTCTGCAATGCGGACTGGACCCCTTCCGACCTGACCCAGTTGGATTACCTGACCGGGTTCGCCAATAACAAGCTGGAAAATTACCGGTTCTCCAACGGCACCCTCCAGCATTACACCCATTATACCCTCGACATTCCCAACAGCAGCTGCCAGCCCAAATTGTCCGGAAATTACCTGGTCAAGATTTTTCTCAATGACGACACCAGCCAGCTGGTGCTGACCCGGAGGCTCCTGGTGGTGGACAACAAGGCGATGATCACCGGGTCCATCCAGCAACCGATCAACCCGGACCGGTTCCAGACGGGGCAGAAGGTGAATTTCAATATCCGGTTACCGGGGATGGACCTTTCCAGCGTCCAGGATGAGGTCAAAGTCGTCATCCTCCAGGATTACCGCTGGGACAATGCGATCGCCGGCATCCAGCCGACCTTCATCAACGGCTCGGAGCTGGACTATAATACGGAGCAGGACTGCGTATTCCCGGCGATGAAGGAATGGAGACTGCTGGACCTCAGAAGCCTGGACCTCAATACCGAGCATGTCCAGCATGTGGTGCATCTAAAAGACAGCACCCAGGTCTATGTGTATCCGGACCCTTCCCGTCAGACCGTGGCTTACCAGCCCAGGGCGGACCTCGACGGGCGCTGGATCCCCGAACTGTTGGAGAGCGGTTATGATCCCACCTACGAAGGGGATTACGCCCTGGTCCATTTCACTTTTCCCGCGCGCGAACCCTATGGGAGCAGTGGCCTGTATCTTTTTGGGGAACTCACCAACTATGAATGCAGCGATGCCAACCGGATGATCTATAATCCCGATAAACAGGCCTATGAAGGGAGCCTTTATCTCAAGGAAGGGTATTACAATTATGTCTACGGCCTGATCGACCCGGGCTCGGACTCCCTGGATACCCGCTATACCGAAGGAAACTGGTGGGAAACCGAAAATTATTATACCATCCTGGTGTATTACCGGTCCCCGGGCGGGAGGTACGACCAGCTGATCGGGGCCGTGAACCTCAACAGCGCGGTCAACCGAAATTAACCGGCTAATCATCCTCCACCGACTGGCGGAGCTTCTCTAAATTGGCGGGACCCCTTCTGAAAATGATCCGCGATCCCCGGTCGAAGGTGATATACCGGTAGATCCAGTTCATGAACACGATCAGCTTGTTGCGGAACCCCATCAGGAACACCAGGTGGGTTCCCATCCAGACCATCCAGGCTGTAAGGCCGCTGAACTTCAGCCCGGCAATTTCCGCAACGGCCCGGTTCCGGCCGATGGTGGACATGGTCCCCTTGTCCCGGTAACGAAAGGTCAAAAGGGGTTTTCCCTGCTGCATGCGGATGATGTTGCGGCCGGCCAGCCTGCCCTGCTGGATGGCCACCTGGGCTACCATGGGATATCCCTTCGCAAAACGGGGATCGTCGGTCCGGTGGGCGATATCGCCAATCGCAAAGATCCGGGCTTCGCCTTCCACCTGGTTAAACGAGTTCACCTGGACCCTGCCGTTGCGCTGCAAGGTGTCTTCGGGAAGTCCCCGAACCGGCATGGCCCGTACCCCTGCAGACCAGATCAGGGACCGGGTCAGGATGGTCCTTCCATCGCTTAAGGTGAGGGATATGCCGTCATAAGCTTTAACTGAAATTCCCAGGATCACATCCACCCCCAGGGACCGGAGTCCCTCCAGGGCTTTTGCGGAGGAGCCGGGGCTCATGCCCGCCAGGAGCCTGGTCCCGGATTCCACCAGATATACCTTCATTTCCCGGATGGGAAGCTCCGGATAATCCCGGGGCAGGACATTCTTGCGGAGCTCCGCGATGGCCCCGGCCAGTTCCACGCCGGTGG
>DATKSX010000128.1:0-8556 GCA_035531415.1 Chitinophagaceae bacterium | reverse complement strand
CATTAGATAGTTTGTCATTGGTTTGCAGTAATTGCCATAGAATGATTCATCAAAGGATTGATACTGTGTCCGTGCAAGATCTGAAGATGATGATAAGGTATAAGAGGTATTAAGAAATTCCGCCGTAATTGGCGCTTAGTGCAAACTTTCGCCCAGCTTCCCTCTCCTTGCTAAGGTACTCCAATTTCCCCGGACCGGTCTCGCTTTCGTCAAGGCCTTCGTTAATAGAATTCACTCGGAGTTCTGTGAATGGATCAATATTCCGCAGACGTCTTTCGGAATGCCTTGAATCGAATTAATATTCTGTTTAGGATCGACAATATTCAGCCTATTCAGGCATCCTGAAATATTTCAGGTTTCATCTCACCCCATTAGCAGGATTCCATACCCCTTCCAGTTTTCTGACGTAAAGGATTTCACCGATATGATAAGCATTATGGGTGCTGACATGACCGATGATATCATACCATTTCTCGAGTTTCGCATCGCTTGCCTGAGTTATGGCATTTTCCCATGCGGTCAACACGCTGTCCATGGTGACCGCCGTGGATCTCCAGGTTTTATGATCCAGGTTCTCGAAGGTTATATCGTTATTACCGTTAAAGGGTCTGGGCTTTTCTCCCTTGAACAGGGCCAGTTCAGCTTCATCCCAATAGATCAGGTGGTAGGTTAATTGGGCAATGGAGTGGCTCCCCGAATCTGGTTTCCAGTTGGCTTGTTTTGCGGTCAGGCCCGCAATGGCCACATTTACGGGAACAAACCATTCTTCCTTGTTATGAGTGGTTTTGAGTTGGTCCAGCAGGATCTGGCGAGTGGTCCTGGGAGCAGTTTTTTGGCCCATGGCAAACTGGCAGGCCAGAATGAAGCCGCAGAGGATGAAATATTTCATAAATGATTTTTTGAGCTATTGAAGATAAAAATTACTTCCCGGTTTAATAAGTCAAAAGGGATTCCAGGGCGGTCCTCACTTTTTCGGCATTGGGAAGCATGAATTGTTCCAACCCCGAATTTAGGGGCACCGAGGGAAGGTCCAGAGCGCCAATGGTTTGAATTGGAGCATCCAGCCATTGGAAACAAGTGCTTCCAATCCTTCCTGCCAGGGCCTGGCAGAAAGAATTCGTCAGTTGTTCCTCAGTCAGAACCAGGCATTTGCCATGCCTTTTCACCGTATCAAAGACCAGTTGTTCATCGAGCGGGTAAAGGGTCCTCAGGTCCACGATTTCCACCTTTCCTTCCAGCGATTCTGCGGCATGAAGGGCCCAATACACCCCCATCCCATAGGTGATTACACATACCGTCTCCCCGTTTTGAATTGATTTCGGGTCGGCCGCCAGAACAATTTTTCCTTTTCCCAAGGGCAGCATATAATCCGCTGCCGGTTCCGGGGTTTGTGCGTCCTGAGTGCCTGGAACTTTGCTCCAGTACAATCCCTTATGTTCCAGCAGGACCACCGGGTTCGGATCCAGGAAGGCTGCCTTCATCAGGCCCTTCAGGTCCGCGGCATTGGAAGGGAATGCGACTTTAATGCCCTTGATCGAAAGCAGGATGGATTCCACAGAGGCGGAATGGTAGGGTCCCCCTCCCCCATAGGCTCCCACGGGCACCCGGATAACGGCTCCTACCGGAAATTTCCCGCGGGTCAGGAAGCAGGATTTGGAGAGTTCGGTAACCAGCTGGTTTATCCCGGGGAAGAGGTAATCCCCGAACTGCACTTCCACAATCGGTTTGACTCCGGTGGCAGCAAGCCCGCTGCAGGAACCGATAATATAGGCCTCCTGGATGGCGGTATTGAAGACCCGGTGGTCCCCGAATTTCTCCGCGAGCAGGGCTGCTTCCCGGAAAACCCCTCCGAGAGGTCTTCCCACATCCTGGCCGAAGAAGATCGCTTCCGGATACTGCTCCAGGATTTCCTCGATGGCATGGAGGGCGGCATCCACCATCATCACTTTGGTTGCTCCGGGTGGGGCAACCACCCCGGTCTCCCTGGTGACCGGGGTGGGCTCAAAAACATGATCCATCAGGGAGAATGGATCCGGTTCCTGGGCCTGGGCGGCCTCCTGAAAATCTCCGGCCACCAGGACCTCCGATTCGGTTTCGATTTCCCTGAGGCTTTCCTCCGGTAGCTCTTCCCGAAGCAGGTACTCCCTGAACCTGGGAATGGGATCCTGTCTGCGGTGCAGTTCCAGGTCCTCCGGGCTCCGGTACCATTCCTTCCGCACCCCTGAGGTATGATGTCCCAGGAGGCATACCCGCGCATGGACCAGGATCGGTTTGCGGGAAATCCTGCAATAGCGGATCACCGTTTCCATGGATTTGTAGCATTCCGGAAAATCCGTTCCGTCCAGCTGAACCCGTTCCATCCCCCTGAACCCTCCTGCGTATTCATAGGCATTCATCGCCCGGGACTGCTTTCCCGGTGCCGAGATACCCCAGTCATTGTCCTGGATCAGATAGATGATTGGAAGGCCGTGGAGCACGGCAAACTGCCAGGCTTCGCTCACTTCCCCCTCCGTCACACTGCCATCCCCCATGGAACAAAGGACGACCGGCCTGTTTTCCGGATCATCAAGATGCATCATCTCCAGGTATCGGATTCCCTGGGCGATCCCCGTAGCCGGGATGGCCTGCATCCCGGTGGCGCTGCTCTGGTGGATGATGGTGGGTTTGTCCGGCTCCCTGTTGCTGGGATGGCAGTAATAGGACATCCCCCCGCTAAAGGGATCTTCCGCCCTGGCAAGAAGCTGGAGCATCAGTTCATAGGGCCGGTAGCCCAGGGCCAGCAGCATGCTGTCGTCCCGGTAATAAGGACAGGCGTAATCGAAGGGTTTCAGCTGAAGCCCGGAAGCGATTTGGATGGCCTCGTGACCGCTGGAAGTGGAATGGACATAGCGGCAGACTTGCCGGTTGGCTTCATAAAGCCCCGCCATGGACCTGGCGGTGCGCATCAACCGGTAGGCCTTCAGTAGAAGTTCAACATCCATGGGCCGGTGGCTTCGGACAAATGTAAGGATTCAAAAGGGGAGCGGCCGGTCACCGGACGTCAAATTCCAGGAGGCTGTCGTTCTCAATAAAGGCTTCCATTTTGTCCCCGGGGTTAACCGGGCCGACCCCGGCCGGGGTCCCGGTGAAGATCAGATCACCGATATTGATGGAAAAAAAACGGGTGATATAAACCAGCAGCTCATCGAAGGTGAAGAGCATGTCCTTACTGTTTCCCTGCTGGACGATCTGGCGGTTGTGGTATAAACAGAAATTGATCTCATTGCGGTCCAGGATGGAGCTGATCTCCTGGAAAGACCCGACCACCGCAGAATTATCGAAAGACTTGGCGATTTCCCAGGGCAGACCTTTAGCTTTTTGTTTGGCCTGGAGGTCCCTGGCGGTAAAATCGATGCCTACCGTGATCTTGTCATAATAATGGTGAGCCGTCGTGGCCGGGATCTGTTTTCCGTTCTTGCAGATCCTCAGAACCAGCTCGCATTCATAATGAAGCTCATCGGTGAATTCCGGGTAATAGAAGGGCTGCCCAGGCTGGAGCAGGGCCGTTTTTGGCTTCATGAAAAGTACCGGCTCGGTAGGAACCTCGCTTTTCATTTCCAGGGCATGCGCCGGGTAATTGCGGCCAACACAAATAATCTTCATTAGGGTAATTTATTCCTGTAGGGAAGGCAAAATACGCAAGGTTGATTTCCCGGGCAAATTCTCATTCAAAAACCAGCTGGTTGACCGAATTCATCGCAGCCTGCGGACCTCTGAATATGAATTCCTCTATGGTTTTGACCGCCTGGGCGGTCTTTCGGGCGACCAGGGGTTGCTCCTTCTCTTTCCAGGGTCCGAGCACAAAATGGACCTGCCCCCCCCTGGGATAATCCTTACCGATGCCGAACCGGAGCCTGCAATAGGCCTCGGTCCCCAACATCCCGGCGATGCTTTTCAGCCCGTTATGGCCCCCGTCGCTTCCGCCGGGGCGGAGCCTGAGGGCATTCAGGGGCAGTGCGATCTCGTCCAGGACCACCAGCAGGTGCTCCAAAGGAATTTTTTCCTTATCCATCCAGTATTTCACCGCTTCACCGCTCAGGTTCACATAGGTAGAAGGCCTTAGCAGGATGATATCCCTTCCTTTGGATTTCCAGGAAGAAAGCTCCCCCAGTCTCCTGGACCGGAACTCCAGGCCATGGGCTTTCGCGAAAGCCTCCAGAACATCAAAACCAATATTGTGACGGGTATGGGCATATTCGGGGCCGGGATTGCCCAGCCCGGTAATCAGGTATTTCATTGCGGTGGCTTAGCCCCCGCAATATACGGCGGATCGATCGGTCCGCTGGTGGCCCCGGAGGAGAACAAACCCTTTCCGTTCCTTTTATATAGCACCAGAAAGATCACCGTCCCCGCGGCCGTCATGGCCAATCCCGAAAATGCGAATTCCCACCCGGTGAAAAAATAAACATAGAGCCACGCGGCAATGGACCCAAGTACCGGAAGGGGATAAAGCCACATCCGGAACGGAAAATGCATCCCTTTCCGCTTTCTTCGGAGCAGCATCAGCCCTACCGCTTGACCGATGAACTGCACCAGGATCCGCATGGCCAGAATCCCCACGATCACATCCGTCAGCCGGAAAAGCAGGCTGAACACCAGGGCCGTGCCTCCCAGGGCCAGCAGGGACACCTGTGGAAAACCCTTGGTGGGATGTAGCCTTGCGAACGCAGGAAAAAAATTGCCGTCCCGTGCGGCCGCAAAAGGAATCCGGGTATAGCCCAGCATGACCGAGAACAGGGAGGCAAAGGCGATCCACAGGACAAGGACAGTGGCCACTCCTGCGGCATGCCGGCCAAATGCCATTTCCACAAAAGTGCTGACGATGAAGCTGGAATTGCGTGCCACCGGAAAAGGCACCACCCGGGCGATGCTGAGATTCATGCCGCAGTACAGGACCGCCACTCCGGCCACAGACCAGAAAATGCTTCTGGGAATATTCCGTCCCGGGTTGCGGATCTCCGATCCGAGTTGGCAGACATTGTAATAACCCAGGTAACAATACATGCTCCGAACCGTGGCATGACCCAGGGCGGCGACAAAGATCCCGGTGAAAACAGGTGTGCTGAACAGGGGCGGGGCCGCCACCACAGGATGGGTGTGGGCAAACCAAATCCCCCCGGAAATAATCCCCAGGATGGTGAGGATTACCCCGGCCCAAAGCAGGACGGCGATCCTTCCCAGGACCGCCGTCCTGCGGTAGAGTAACAGGGTAACCAGGACCACCACCACGGCGGCGACTCCCTTCTGCTGAAAGTAACCCAAGGGGATGAGGTAACCCAGGTACTGGGCAAATCCGATGGCTCCTGAAGCCACGACCAGGGGCGCCTGAAAAAGGGTCTGCCAGACAAAGAGAAAAGGCATCAGTTTGCCCCATCTGGAGTGACCGGAAAAAGCGGCTTTCAGGAACTGGTAGCTTCCACCGGCTTCGGGAAGTGCCGCCCCCAGTTCAGCCCAGACCATGCCGTCAATTCCTGCGATCAGGGCCCCAAGCACCCAGGCATAAATAAAGTCCCCCGCCCCCATCAGTTGCATGATCAGGGGCATGGCCACAAACGGGCCGATCCCGATCATGTCGATCATATTGATCGCCGTGGCCTGCACCAGGCCAATGCTCCGGGTCATCCCGGTTTCCGGTACTTTCAAGAAATGAAGTTTATCTCCCCTGGGCGGGTGAAGGTAGGGTACCTGAAAAGAAAAAAAAAAGTGGAATCTTTTGGATTCCACTTTTCCCCGGAAAACTCTAATCCGTTTATTGCTTGATCACCTTATAGGTGGTCCCTTTCACGGAGATGAAATATTCTCCTGAAGGAAGACTGGGCTGAAGGATGATCTTATTGTTGTTGGAAATCTGGAAAGGCATGATATGCCCGGAAATATCCGTCACCCGGACCAATCCCGGTTTCAAGTCGGAGGCCTGGACCCCGCTCATGGTGATGGTGCTGGTGAACGGATTAGGGAACAGTTTCACGCTGCCCTGGTTATGACCGTTGATTTCCACCTGAACCACCTGGGACACGGTGATTTTGCCATCATAATCCTGTTGCAGAAGGCGATAGAAATACAAACCGTCAATCAGGTTGTTATCGGAATACTGATAATCCCGCCGAACCGTGCTGGTGCCGGCGCCATTGATATTGGCAATGGATTCAAATATTTTCGGGTTGACGCTGCGCTGCAGGATGAACTGCTTGTTGTTCAGTTCAGAGGCCGTCGACCACCGCAGGATCGCCGAGGATCCCAGGGGAGTAGCCGTGAAGGATTCCAACACGATGGGTAGCGTTGAGGCTGTAGTGAAAGTCTGGGCGAATATGAGCTTCGTCGTAGACGGGAACGGCGGAACTTTAGACCGTAAGGTGATCTTAAAGGTAATGGCCTGTACCCGGGGTTGTCCGGGCGTATTGATGGAAAGATACACCCTCGGATACACCACGGTTCCGACACTGCTGGTGTCGGCAGCCGGATAATATTGGGGAGCAGCACCTATGGTAAATTTAACCCCGCTGGAATCGGGATCCTGCATAAAGGCGTTTACTCTGGTCAAGTCTATGGTCCCTGGTATCTGATCCATAACCACCTGGAAGGGGGTGCTGTCCACTGGTACGTCACTTAAGGGATTATAATTCGTATCGAGCAGATACATAATCACCTGGGCATGGCTCCTGTAAGAAAAAAACAGAAGTGCCGGAACCAGAAAGAGAACTTTCAGTAGGGTGTATATTTTTTTCATAAAATTATATTTTTTATAATGTTAAGACTTTAAGGATATTAAAGATATTAAAAAAATATTAAACGCAAGTTATGGATTCTAAAATGTTTTTACAAGATACAAATTTTTAATATAATAAAATATTACCTAAAAATATTTATTTGTTACCCCTATCAATCCGGGGGTAGAAGATCCAGATCCAAAATTAATGCCAGTCACAGACTATTGAAAACCGGCATTAGTGGTTTTCCAGTTTCAGAGGTTCATTCAAGGGATAAGGACGAAGGCCAACCGCCGCAATCCGCGATATTTCATCGCATTACGAAGGCCGGTTTCATAGGAGGCAGGCTTTTCAAAATCGCATTCAGGGCTTGTTTATCGGGGTAGGCGTTCCTAAGGATTGCATACCCAAAACTTACCAATATAGAACAAATGTAATGTTTTTCCGGATTCCATCTTTAAAACCTAATATTTTTTTATGGGGTTTCCCGGGAGGTAAATTCGCCATCCTAAAACCCCCAAACCAAATCAAAAATGTCCCAACCCGGAAAGGGATGGGACATCGATGATTTTATCGCCATGCTATGATATTCCTATTTCTTTTTATCGCCTTTTGATGGGAAACCTTTTGCCCGGGGAGCTGGGGTTGCAGCAGCGGGAACTCCTGCGGCAGGAGCGGCTGCAGCGGGTGCCGCGCCACCTGGTCCGGCAGGAACAGCCCCGGGAACAGCGGTGGCGGCAGCTGCCGGTGTTGCGGTTTCTTCCTGTTTCAGGACCCTGGTCAGGGCGACGGAGGCCAGCGGGATCCGGGGGGAGTTCAGGATTTCAAAGCCTTCCAGCTTCACATCTTCCACGCGGATGCTCTTATTCAGTTCCAGGTGACCCGTTTCCACTTCGATATGCTCCCGGAGATATTTGGGAAGGGTCCTCACCTTCAGGCTCTTCATCTTGACGGTCATTTTTCCGCCGTCTTTGACTCCCTGAGGATTGCCGGTGAACTTAATGGGGATGTTCACCGTGATCCGCTTGTTTTCCACAAGTTCCAGGAAATCGACATGGGATAACTGGTCTGTAACCGGGTCGTACTGGAGGTCTTTGAGCACGCAGCGATAGCTTTTATCCCCCACCTTGACTTCGGCCAGCTGGAAATCCGGGGTATAGACCAGAGATTTCAGGGAAGTTTTGGGCACCTGGAGGTTCAGGTTTTCAGGACCTCCGTAGATCACGCAAGGCACAAGTTGCTCAGAACGGATTTGCCGGACTGCTTTCTTTCCGGTTCCGCTTCTGGGCTGTCCTTCGATATGTATCGTCTTCATATAATCTTTATGGATTCAGAACAATTTTTCGGTTGGGTTTCAGATGGGATGGATAATTTCCTGTTCGGCCGCCTGGTTGAGCGCATTTCGGCGCTGGCTGTGGATGAACAGGCTGGTGATGGATTTGTTCTCATGGGTATTTCGGATGGCGATGGCGAAAAGCTGGGCGGTCTCCACCACCCGGATCTTGGCGCAATTCCTTTTAAGGGGGATGGTATCGCAGACCACCAGTTCTTCCAGCACGGATTTTTCAATGTTCTCATAGGCCTCCCCGCTCAGCACCGGGTGGGTGCAAAAGGCCCGGACGGTCCGCGCTCCTTTTTCCTTGAGCAGGGCTGCAGACCGGGTCAGGGTTCCCGCGGTGTCCACGATATCATCGATCAGCACAATATCCCTGCCTTCCACATCTCCGATCACCGCCATGGAAGCAATTTCGTTTGCCCTCTTGCGGTGTTTGTCGCAAATCACCATTTCCGCGTTGAAATAAGAGGCCAC
>DATKSX010000127.1:0-4879 GCA_035531415.1 Chitinophagaceae bacterium | reverse complement strand
TCCTTCTTGTTGATCCAGGTAAACCAGGACACTCATGGGGATGCAGGTTTTTTGGGAATTGGTCCCGGCCCATCAGATCACACGGGCTTCTTCATGGAGCAGCCGGACCAGTTCTTCGGGCTGGTCTGCAGGGACCAGTTTCACTCCGGCCTTGGCCTGAGGCAGTTCAAAATCCAGGTATTGAATGCGATTCTGACAGGGCTCGGGTTCCAGCACCTGAAAGGGTTTGGACCGGGCGGTCTGGATGCCCCGGATATTGATCATCCTCATTTCGGCAACTCCTTTCTGACAGGAGACCACCAGGGGAAGGTCGGCTTCACAGGTCTCCTCGCCTCCCTCCATTTCCCGGTGGACCGTAGCTTTGGAACCTTCCAAATCAAATTTTGTAGCCAGGGAAATAAAGGGAATGCCCAACAGGGCGGCAACCATACCTCCCACAGAGGATCCGTTATAATCAATGGTTTCTTTTCCGGTCAGGATCAGGTCGATTCCTTCGCTTCGGGCATGGACGGCAATTTGGGAGGCGATTTGGAACGGATCGGTATTGGAGCAATTGACCCGGACCGCGGAATCCAGTCCGTAGGAAAGACCCCTCCGTAAAAGGGGATCCGTTTCAGGTCCCCCTACGGAGATCAGCTGCACGGTGGCTCCGATCTTTTCTTTGAGTTCGAGCGCCCGGACCAGGGCATACCATTCATCATAGGGATTTATGATGAACTGAACATCCGTCTCGTCGAATTTCGTATTGTTGGAGGTGAAAGCTATTTTTGCGGTGGTATCGGCCGTCCTGCTGATGCATACCAAGATCTTCATGGTGGGCTGATTTCAGGTTCCTGGAATGAACCTCGCAAATATATTCTTTAAAGGGCATTTTGCCTGAATTTTCGAAGGGATGGATCGCATCAGTCAACTCAGGTCATTTCTACTGGAACATCCGGAGGATCCCTTTTTAAGGCATGCTCTGGCTATGGAATATATCCAGACCAACAGGGACCGGGAAGCCAGGCCCCTGTTGGAGGCCAACATCTGCATGGAGCCACCCTATCCCGGTTCTTTTTATCACCTGGGCAAACTTTTGGAAAGATCCGGAGAAAGAGAGCAGGCCCTTGAAACCTATCTCAGGGGCATGATGGTCACCGAAGCCTCAAAAGACTTTCATGGGCGGGATGAATTGAAGACCGCCTGGGAGGCGTTGAACGAACCCTAACCGGAAATGCTCCGGTTCCCCCCGATGGACAATTATGGACCTGTTTGCAGAATTTAAAAGCTACGTTGCCGCCGTTTGCGGTCTGCGGGCTTCCGAAAAGACCCTTCTGACCGTCAGCGGGGGGGTGGATTCGATGGTCCTGGCAGCGCTTTTCCAGGGGTCCGGGTATCCATTTTCCATAGCTCATTGCAATTTCGGGCTGAGGGGCGAGGAATCTGACGGGGATGAATCCTTTGTCCGAAAGATGGCTGAGGCCTATGGAAAGGATTTTTTCACCCGGCGTTTTGATACCCAATCCTTCGCAAAGACCAAAGGGTTGTCGGTCCAGGAGGCGGCCCGCAAACTCCGTTATGATTGGTTTGAATCCCTCAGGTTGCAGGAGGGGCTCCGTTTTGTAGCGACCGCTCACCACCAGGACGACAGCCTGGAAACCCTCCTGATCAATTTTTTCAGGGGCACCGGAATCACCGGCCTGCATGGCATTTTGCCCGTGCAGGGCAATATTATCAGGCCCCTGCTGTTCACGGGCAGGGAAGTGATCCGGACATTTGCGGTGCGGGAACACATCGACTTTCGGGAAGACAGTTCAAACCTTTCCCTTAAATACACCCGAAACATGGTAAGGCTGGAGGTCATCCCCGCGATCGGGAAAGTTTTTCCGGAGCTGAGGCAAAACCTGCTTTCCAATATTTCGCGATTCACCGATGCCGGGGAAATTTATCAGCAGATGATCGGGATATATCGGAAAAAACTGGTTTGCCAGGCGGGAGCGGAATGGCAGGTTCCGGTATTGGCATTATCCAAATGCCGGCCTCTGGGAACCCTTATTTACGAATTATTCAAAGAGTTTGGATTCGGGCCGCATCAGGTCCCTGAAATCCAGCGCATTTTGGAGGGGGATCCGGGAAAAATGGTGATCTCCTCCACCCACCGGCTGCTCCGGGACCGCAGGTGGCTGATCATATCCCATCTGGGTGCACTGCAACAGACTCATTTCCTGGTCCGGGCCGTGGATGAGGATATAGAGGCCGGGGACTGTAAATTCAACTTCAAAAAGGTTGAAGTAGGGGAAAAGGATCCCCTGGCATTAATCCGAAAGGATCCAGGATGGGCTTCCCTTGATCTGGACCGGGTCGGGTATCCTTTGACGGTGCGCCGGTGGAAGGCCGGGGATTATTTCTATCCCCTGGGTATGAAAAGGAAGAAAAAGAAACTGAGCCGCCTTTTCATTGACCGGAAAATTCCAAGAACGGAAAAAGAGCGGGTCTGGGTGGTGGTTTCAGAACAACGGATCATTTGGGTTGCGGGTATGCAGATTGATGACCGGTTCAAGGTCACAGACTCCACCCGAAATATCCTGCTGATCCGGCTGAAGTGATTCATCCTCCGGCTCCGCTTCCAATCTGCCGGATGAACTGGTTGATCAGGCCTGGGTTCAGCATTATGGGGAATGCGATTCCGAAAAGGGCTCCCCAGAAGTGTGCGCTGTGATTGATCCCATCTACCTGCTGCCTGGACATATACATGCAATACCCCAGGTAAACGAGGCCGAAAATAAATGCGGGTATTCCGATGGGTATGAAAAAAATGTAAATCCTATTCCAGGGGTCGAAAATAATGCTGGCAAAAAGGACGGAAGAAATCGCTCCGGAGGCCCCCAGGGAGCGGTAATTGGGGTAATTGCGGTACTTGATTAAGGTAGGAATGTCCGAAATGATGAGGGCCAGAACATAAAAAAGCAGGTATACTCCGGTTCCGAATGAATTGCCGAAAATTACTTCCACCACGGGGCCGAAAAAATAAAGGGTAAGCATGTTGAAAATCAAGTGACCCCAATTAGCATGGATCAGCCCCGAGGTGACCAGGCGGTAATACTCTGATTTTTCCTTCATCAGGGCGGGCCAGAGGATCAGCTTATTGATCACGATGGGGTTGCTGAACCCGATAAATGAAATGATACAGGTGAGAACGATGATTGTGATCGTGGTGATCTCCATGAATGGGTTTGGGAATAAAAGTAACTATTGATGATGATATTTCTCGTTCCGCATCAGGGTAAACGCCCGGTAAAGTTGTTCAGTAAGGATCAGCCGCGCCATTTGGTGGGGAAAAGTGAAAGGAGAAAGGGAGAGTACCAGCCCGGATTCCCGAATCAGGGATTCATCCAACCCATAGGCCCCTCCTACAATGAAAACGATGGATTTTTGACCGGCCTGGATTTTTTTATCCAGAAAGACGGAAAACCCCAGGCTATCCATCTGGATCCCATGTTCATCCAGGGATATCAGAAAGTCCCGTGTATCCATCTTCTTCCGGAACTTTTCGGCCTCCCGTTTTTTTAATTCCTGGACCGGCAGTAGATGCCCTCCCTTTACTTCCGGTAAGGTCCAGGA
Organism: Chitinophagaceae bacterium; assembly: GCA_035531415.1. Lineage (GTDB taxonomy): Bacteria > Bacteroidota > Bacteroidia > Chitinophagales > Chitinophagaceae > JANWKA01. The sequence continues at coordinate 1,279 of DATKSX010000127.1, read as the reverse complement.
GGAAAACTCAGTATAGTGGTTCAGGCGCCTGGCGTAAAGGTCCACTGCACCGTCAAAGTGCGCGTCGGTCCCCTGGCCAATACTCCAAAGCTGGATCTTCATCAAGGTCTAAATTTAGTCAATTTGGGACCGCGTTACAGAAGGCTTCGGGGTTTGAAAGGAATCATTCGGGCTGGCTGATTTTGCCTATTTTTGCCTTTCTTTTTTGGCCCTGTAGCTCAATTGAATAGAGTACTTGACTACGGATCAAGAGGTTCAAGGTTTGAATCCTTGCAGGGTCACCTCAAAAGGCTTTGATATTCAAAGCCTTTTTTATGACCTCTCGGGCCATTCAAATTAAGACTCGTCACAGACCAATTTTCCGATGAAATGCAAGGGAATCGTGGCTTTCAAAGAACTGACCATTAGTTTGCCGGGACACCCTACTGAGGTCAATATGTGAGTAAAAAAAAGAGTTACACCATAGATATATTATTTTGCGTAATGTATTGGAAACGGCTATATCCATTTATTTTTATAGGCGAGCCGGATCAGTTGCATTCTTGAATTGACATGAAGCTTCTGATATATATGGGCGATATGCGTTCTGACGGTAGCCGGACTGATGAATAGCCTTTCCCCTATTTGCCTATAGTCCAGTCCTTCCACTAGAAATTTTAGGATTTCAGCTTCCCTGCTGCTCAGGAGGTCCCCGCCCAATGGCACGCCTTCCCCAACGGATGTCTGTGCATCATATCTTTTCAATAACTGCAGCGTTTTACGGGCTATGGCAGGAGACATGGGAACTGCATTAAATTCGACAACATTGCGGATGGCCTCGGTCAGGTTCACGGAACTGTCTTCCTTAAGCAGGTAGCCACTAGCCCCCGCCCTTATGGCTTCAAAAATTTTATCATTATCGTCAAAAACCGTAAGGACAATGAATTTAACCTGTGGATACAAGATCGCTCCTACCGCTATGGCCTGAATCCCATCCATATCCGGCATTTCAATATCCATAAGCACCACACCCGGTAATCGATCTACCTCTATCCCCTTCATCTTTTCCAGAAACTGCTTGCCATCGTTCGCTTCAAAATCCACTCGTAAATCTGCAGCTTTGTAAAGTTTTTCCTTGACCATGGTTCGCACGATCTGCTTATCATCTACAATGGCTATCGAAATCATCATATATGCTTTTTAACCCGATCCGGTCCTAAAATGTGAATTTCAGAATCCGCGGCCATTCATAGGATTACGCGGTTAGCTTCCTATTAGGTTATCCTCTACCCGACAAGCT
>DATKSX010000126.1:0-2825 GCA_035531415.1 Chitinophagaceae bacterium | reverse complement strand
TATAGACCCGGATAAAATCGCCCTGGTCCCGGTAGATGGCTTTCTGAAATTCATTGACCTGCTGAATGCTGTCGTGGTTGTAATCAATCCAGACATAATCCCCCTGGCCGGTAGGTACCTGGACATAGGTAAATGATTGCCGCGGCTGTTGGCCGGAACCGGTTTCATACACCGTTGAGGCGGTCAGAAATCCTTTGTGGGCGTTGACCAGCCATTCCAGCCGGCCCAGCAGGCCCTGGCCGGCCTGCTGGCCGGAAAGGGCGCTGTCTGAAACCGACAGGTCGTGGTAGGTGAAATTCCACCGGAGCTGCTGATGGGGGTTTTTTCCCAATTGACCAGAGAGGTTGAGCATGCGGTTGAGGTCGCCTTTTACCATTTGGGTAAGCCTGGGGTAGCGGTCGGTGCGCAAGGTGTAGCTTAGGGAGATCTTGTTGCGGTCGGCGTCCGGAGTTCTGAGGTAAAACTGCCAGTCCTGGTAAGAGAAACTTTGGAAGGAAAGGGAATCCCCGTCCGGATTCAGGACCCGGTTATCCTCCAGGGCATAAACGGTTCCCAGGGTGATTCCGTCCAGCTTGCGGAAGGATTTGGAAAAATCCACCCGGGGTCTGAGGAACCGGCTTTTGCCTTCCAGGCCGCTTCCTGAAGTGATGTTGAACTGTCCGTTAACTGTAAACCCGTCCCGGGTCGCATTTGCGCTCAGGATATGGCGGAAGCCGGTGAAATCCGGTCCCCGGAAAAATCCCGAAAAGTCATAGGAAAGCACTCCGATCCCGTTTTTCCGGATGCCCAGGGTACCCCCGATGAGCTGTTCGTCTTCCAGGGGAAGGACCGAATTCAGCCCCAGGCTCCAGTCCCGGTAGAATTCCACATTGCGAAAGGGCTCCAGGGCCCTGAAATTGCGGGCCGTATATTCATAGCTGACCGTTGAAAAAAGGTCGGTCTGCCCGGGACCGCTGCCGGAAATCGGCCTGCTGGATTGGAAGGTCGCACGCGCAGCAGTTCCGACATCCCCTGATTTCTGGATATGGGAAAATAAGTTGACATCCGTGTTGCTCAGCGCAAACTCCGTCTTGATGCTGCTGCGTGCGCTGATCCTGTAATCGCCCCCAAGGGTGAAAAGTTGCTGTTTTTTCGGAGTGATGAGCAACACCACCGGGGCATAGCTCCCCTGGGCCATGCCATTCAGGGGAGCCACCCACTGGTATACCAGCCCGTTGGCCCCATTGGCCAGGGGAATATAGTTGCCATTGCCCTGCCCGACCAGGGTGAATGCAAGCCCGTAATCGGCGCTGTCCGGGTTGGTGCTGTAGCGGAAAACGCTGTCGTAAACTTTTCCTCCCACCACGGTATCGATGAGGGCGTATTGCACCTGGGAAGAAGAGAAGGTGTCCCGGCTCACGGAAGGGAAGTAGGCTTTGCTGATGCTATCTCCCACTTGCCCCAGAAAAAAGATCTGGTCCCGGCTCAGGGGCTGGGATACGGGGGCATTCTTGGCGTCCTGGTTGGAATAGGCGTTCAGGGTGAGCTTCAGGCGGTCGCCGGAATACCAGTTGTCGGAAAGGTAGAGCTGGGAATTGAGGTAGCTGTTATCGGTATATTCAAACTCCACCTGGATCCTGGTGTCATGGGTGATCAGGTTTTTTGGCGTGAAGGTCACTTCAGCCGTATTATAATCGATGATATAATCCTGATCCTGGCCCCGCCGCATCAGGATCCCATTCAAAAATATTCTTTCGGTCCCGGCCAGCACGATGACGTATTGCTCCCCGTTGGCGCCGGTAAGGTGGTAAGGTCCCTGGTTGCCTTCCTGTCCCTGGAAAATATCCTGGGCGAATTTTCCCTTGGTCACGGCTCCGCTGGCTTCCAGGGAATTGCTGTCCCGGGGCGAACCGGCAAGAAAGGTAATGCGGGCAGAAATCCCTTCCATCCTCTGGAAGAAATGCATGAAATGGCTTTCGGACTGCTGCTGGTCATAGTCCCCCAGGATCAGGCTGGTGCGTTGTTTGCTGAACTGGATGAACACCTTATCGAGGTTCTGGAGGTTTTCCGTATTGCCCTCGGGCTGGAAGGGCACGTTGTTGTCTGAAATGGCCGCGATGAGCAGGATGCTGTCGGCGAGCATCCCGGAGAGCTGCAGGTTCAGGTTGGAATTGACCACGACATCCTGGGTATTGCCGAAGGAGATTCCCCGGGCCAGGCTCCCGTTATAATTGAGATTGCCGAAATCCATGAACCGGGAAGAGGTTGCCGCCCCGCCCTGATAGACATAGGGACTGAAAACATAGGACTGGTAGAGCTTCGCCAGGTCTTTATGGTAGTAAGTTCTGGAAAAGGAAAATCCGAATACCCGGTAGGACACCCGGACGCTGTCGGCCTTTGGCCTGATCTTCCAGAGCAGCCGGGAACCCGGCTCGTCCAGCAAATAATCGGAATCAGCCACACCCTCCATGGTGAAACTGCCTGGTACGATGCTCAGACTGTCGAGCAGAACCGTATCGGCCCGGGTGGAAATCATCCGGGTCCGGAGACTGGTGGAGGGAAGGGAAGTTTTGTGCTGACTGAAAGCTGAAATGGAAAGGAGCAGCGATAACGCAAGCCAGGTCAATATCCGCCCCATTTCAGACTGTTTCCGTTAAAACAGGTGAAATTACGTCTTATTGTGAAGGGTCCCCGGAGGGTCCGCCTGGCATCCAAAAGGGAAACCTACCCGTGAATTAGCCCACAGGAGATCCCAGGATCCGGTTCAAGTCAACAGGTTGGAGGAGTTTGGGCCGGCTGTTTTAAGTCATTCTTTCCATCCGGATCCCGGCCTGTTCCTGCGAACG
>DATKSX010000125.1:0-2432 GCA_035531415.1 Chitinophagaceae bacterium | reverse complement strand
CGGGATTTCGCACCTGAAAATGATCTTACCCTAACTTGCAATGATGATTAAGGAGTTTGCAATCTCCGGCCTGCTCTTAAGTGTTATCGGCACCAACCTTTCCGCCCAGGGTTTGGCCGCCCCGGATACAGCGGTATATTTCCCCAGCACCACCCAGTCGGCCCGGGCAAAACTTTACCAGGAGCTGGTAGCATGGGATATTGAGGCCAACCTGGATTACGATCTGAATCCCGATAACGAAGAAAATTGGGAAAATGCCTTTTGGCCGATGGAATTGATCCGTTATCATTCCGCCTTTGCTGAGGAAAAGCTCCGGGAAGCATTCGCCACGGCCGGAAAAAGGTCCGCTTATTTCCTGCGGGGACTCCTGGAACTGGTCTATTCGAATTTTCCCACCCGGTTCGCTGTCCAGGTCCGCATCCTGATGGGCCGTAACCGGGAGCCTGAAATTTTCGCCCTGGGCGCAGAATATCTCCTGCAGGCGAAGGCCGTTTCCGCCCCTTCCCTGATGAGGGTCCTTCAAAATGCTTTCCCCCGGGATTCCATACTGACCGACCCCGTGCTCCGGATGCTCTATGAGCGCCTGAAACCTGGGGCGGGATATACTCCGCATCCGGACCTGTTGGCCTGGCTCAGCCGGGATTTCGTTCCGGGGTGCACCGTGCTGTACAGTTTTCAAAGGAAGGACCGGCAATACCCGGGGATTGCCCTGGTACGGAAGCCGGATGGATCTTTCCTCCGGGATTCCGCGGGAAACCTGTTTTCGGTACCCCAGCTCGCCTTATCCATTACCGGTCTGCCTTTCTATCTCACCAACGGAAATACGCCCCAGGGGCTTTTCCGGATGGACGGTTTCGGAAAATCCTCCAGCCAGTTCATCGGACCCACCGAGGACATCCAGCTTTCGCTGCCGTTTGAGATCCCCCCAGACAGTTTTTTTGCCACCCATGACCCTTCGGACACGGTCTGGACCCTGAACCGGTATAAGGGCCTATTGCCGCCCTCTGAAGCAAATTATTCCCCGGCCTTTCAGGCATTCTATGCCGGTCAGGCGGGGAGGACCGCCATCATTGCCCATGGGACCACCATCGATCCTTCCTATTATCGGGGCGCTGCTTATTACCCCGAGACTCCTTCGCTCGGTTGCCTCTGCGCCCAGGAAAGCTGGTCCGTTGCTGATGGAAAAAGGCTCAGCAGCGACCAACAAAAGCTGGTGGCCGCCATCCGGGAAGCGGGGGATGGTTTTGGATACGCCGTCGTTCTGGAGGTGGGTGACCAGAAAAAACCGGTCACCATGGAGGAAATTGTCCCCTGGATCGAAAAAGCGGAGCAGCAGGCTGCTCCCGGGACCCAGAACGGGGCAAACCCCCCTTCCCGGTAAAAGAAGAGAGGGGTTTGGGCTTGAACGGAAGGAAAAATCACCGGCCTTATCCAGTTCCTACCCGGATTATCCGGGAGCAGTATGTCCTGGGACATGCGGCAATGGTTTGGGAGGTTTTGGCCGGATATGGACTTTGAGAAAGGGAATCCGGTAGTAGATGGAATAATCCACGTCGAAGGCGGAAGCAGCTGACCCTTTCCCGAATCCCGGGATCACATAGGGGGTCAGGACCGGATCTACCATGCCCTTGAAAAGGATCCTTTCCCGGAGGGACCATCCGATGAAAAAATTTTTCAGGGCCTCGATCTTTATCCCGGCCACCAGCTCCAGCCAGGTGGCCGATTCCCTGCGCAGGGGCAGGGAACCGTTCACATTGCCCCAATATCCATCCGTGATCTGGAACCCCGATGCAGACTGGCTGAAGGAAGCATGACCGATCCTGAGCCCCCCGTAAATGATGTTATTTTCTCCGGGCTGATCATGGGGCAACAGGTTGTAATCGGCCCCGATCTTCCAGAAATATCCGGACTCCTTATAATCCAGTAGGGGGGTATTGCGGATTGATGCGCTCCCCCATCCCCCTTCCCCGGCCACAAAAAGGTTTTGATCCATCTGGAGATCCGCCGAGAATCCGAAATCCCTGCGATCCGGCTGCAGGTAATCCATCACAAAGCGGCTCAGGTCCAGCCCTAACCTGAGCCCGAAGCGGGCCTCCCCGCTGTCGCTCTGGGCCCGGCAGCAAACTGAAGCCAACAGCAAAAGACTAATAAAAAAGGAGGATGTTTTCAACATAGGTGGTGTTGATATCACGGGTTTGAATGGCTATGGAATCGATATGGTGGCGGGTGGCCAGAATGGTGTCGATATGGAAAAAGGTTACAAATCCGCAGGCCGGAGATACCAAATGCAGTTTCCGGCTATATCGGATCAGGACCGTGTCGCCCCCGCCGGTGGAATCGGGGTTGATATAATAGCTGGTGGAATCCTGGTTCTGATCCAGGGAAAGGGAGACGGTGGTGTTGGGTATTCCATTATAAAGTCTGTCCGGATG
>DATKSX010000124.1:0-2280 GCA_035531415.1 Chitinophagaceae bacterium | reverse complement strand
CCAGCCCTCCCGGAGGAGGAACGGAGGCATAGGCCAGTTTTTCCCCTTCGTGGAAAAGATACCGGGAAGCATCCGTCGTCCATTCCAGGGTCATCCCCCAGGTTTCTGCGAAAACCAGCTCCATGACGTAGCGGCTCCTGGGACCGGGACTGGGCAGAAAAATGAGCATCTCGTTTTGAATTGGGGGCAGGGAGAAGTCCGGGCCGGTCAGGCCGGCGCCCCCCCAGCCCGATAGATTTTTTCAATCAACTCCACGGTGTGCATGCTGTCCCGGGCCTGGGAAAGATCCAGGTTACCCGACCGGTAGGCCTGCATAAAATCCCGGTATACCAGGTCATGGTGGGCAGCCTGGGAAGGATCCAGGCGCGCTGCCACCAGCGGGATCCCGTCCAACTGCTGATACTCCAGGTCCCCGCAAAAGGCTCCGCCGAGCCGGACCGTCCCGGTTTCTCCCAGAAGGGTAAGAGAACCCTCCAGGTTTTTCCGGTATGCGTTGATGGAATAATGCAGGCTGCCGCTGACCCCTCCCTCAAACTCCAGCAGGGCATCCCCCTGATCCTCAAATTCGATCAGCCCCTGGTGCATCTTATTGTATGCCCTGGCGAAAACCGACTCCGGCATTCCGAAAAACCAATATAGCAGGTCCATGAAATGACTGAACTGGGTATATAGGATGCCACCGTCCAGGGACCGGGTGCCTTTCCATCCTCCGGCATAATAGCGGGAATCCCGGTTCCAGAGGCAGGACATCTGAAAACTGCAAATTTTTCCCAGCCTTCCGGCAGCCAGGGCATTGTGGACGGCTTGCACCCCGGGATGATGACGGTAGGACTGGACGACCCGGACCATCCTGGCCTGCTCCAGGGCCTTGTCAATCACCTCCAGGCAATCCCGGGAGCTCAGGGCGAAAGGCTTTTCGCAAAGGACATGGGAACCCCTTTCCAAGGCGGCAATGGCCTGGGCAGCATGGAGACCATTGGGGGAGCAGATGACCAAAACATCTGGGGTCTCGGCTTCCAAAAGTGCTTCATGATCGCGGTATCCCCTGCAGCCATATTGACCGCAGAATGCTTCCAGCCGGACCGGGTCGGGCTCACAAACCCCGACCAGGGTCCCCTGAAAGGAAATCTCCCGGGCGTGGCGGGCAGCAATCCGGCCGCATCCGGCAATCGCAAAGCGCAACGGTTCTGGCAATGGAAATCAAATTAATGCAAGTATAACCGATACTGTTTAATGCACATAAAAAGGGTGCCGCGGTACCCGGTCGGAAGGGGCCACGCAAATCCCGTATAAATTTAAAATATAATTTATAAATTCAGAATTCCACATCGGGTTCCCGTTTTGAATATACCGGTATTTGCCTTACCTTCGCAGCGAAAAAAAAGAGGAGCAAATTCATTTTCTACTGATGCCTTATCTAACGATTGAAAAAAAAGCGAATATTTTCCAGCAGTACGCCGGAAATGCAAAGAACACCGGAATGGTGGCCGGCCAGATCGCCTTGCTTACGGAAAAGATCAACAGTATTTCTGATCATCTCAAGGTGAACAAAAAAGATTTCTCCACGAACCGCGGACTGATGCAAATGGTTGGGCAAAGGAAGCGCCTGCTTTCTTACATGGCCAAGACCAATCTTACCGGATATCGTGAACTGATCGACAAGCTTGGAATCAGAAAATAACCTTGCATTGCCCTGAAGACTGCGGCAAAGCCCCGTGCTGGGCCGGTCTTTCCATATCGTCACACCCTTTCCAATAATCCTGAAATATGAGTCTACAACCTTTCTCCTCAACCATCGACCTGGGTGATGGCAGGAATATCATCATTGAAACCGGAAGGCTTGCCCGCCAGGCCGACGGTTCTGTAACGGTACGCCAAGGCAATTGTGTCCTGCTGGCCACGGTATGCGCGAACAAGGAACCCAAGGTAGGGCAGAGCTTTTTCCCCCTTTCGGTGGATTACCAGGAAAAGTTCGGTTCAGCCGGCCGCATTCCAGGGTCTTTCTTCAAAAGGGAAGGAAGACTTTCGGACTATGAGGTGCTGATCTGCCGTCTCGTGGACCGGGCTCTGAGACCCCTTTTTCCGGATGATTACCTCTGCGATGTTCAAGTGCTCATCAACCTGATCTCTTCGGATCCCGAAGTGATCCCCGATTCACTCGCCTGTCTCGCTGCCTCCGCTGCGATGACCCTGTCTGACATTCCGATCCAGGAGATTATTTCCGAAGTCCGGGTGGGAAGGGTGGATGGCAAAATGGTGATCAATCCTTCCAGGACCCAA
>DATKSX010000123.1:0-3940 GCA_035531415.1 Chitinophagaceae bacterium | reverse complement strand
AACAGTTTGAGCCCTGCGGTCCCTGCAATGAGCAGCCGGTCTTCATGGTTCGGGCGGTGACCGACACGGGAAGTTCCAGGGTTCTGAGGGACTCCCATATCCGTTTCTCCGTCCGGCAGCCGGAATCCGCGGTGATGGAGGGCATCGGGTTCGGCATGGCTTCCAAATTTCCCCTGGTGTCCTCCGGGGCCCCCTTCGACCTGGTCTTTACGCTGGAGGAAAACAGCTGGAACGGCCATACCAGCCTTCGGATGAAGGTATCCGATATCAGGGCCGCCCGGGAGTGCTGACCGCCTTCCAATCTTCAGTTCAAAATACTACATTCGCAAGGAATCACTCCTGTCCCCAGATCCACCAGAAGCCATGGAAAATTTTGTCGTGTCAGCGCGGAAATACCGTCCCCAGTCCTTTGAAAGCGTCGTGGGACAGTCCCATGTCACCACCACCCTTCGAAATGCCATCCTGAACAATCAGCTGGCGCATGCCTTCCTGTTCTGCGGTCCCCGCGGGGTGGGAAAGACCACCTGCGCCCGGATCCTTGCCAAAACCATCAACTGCGTGAATTCCAGGGACGGGGAACCCTGCAATGAGTGCCCTTCCTGCCATTCCTTCAATGAAGGGACTTCCCTGAACATCCATGAACTGGATGGCGCATCCAACAATCTGGTGGAAGACATGAGGGCCCTGATTGAACAGACCCGCTACCCGCCCCAGTCCGGAAAGTTCAAAGTATATATCATCGATGAGGTGCACATGCTAACGGCTAACGCCTTCAACGCTTTTCTCAAGACCCTGGAGGAACCCCCTCCCTATGTGATATTCATCCTGGCAACCACGGAAAAGCAAAAGATCCTCCCGACCATTCTCAGCCGTTGCCAGGTTTTTGATTTCAGGAGGATAACCGTTCAGGACACGGTCCATCATCTCCGGGAGATCTGCCTGAAGGAACATACGGAGGCCGAGGAGGATGCCCTTCACCTGATCGCAGTGAAAAGCGAAGGATGCCTCCGCGATTCCCTGAGCATCCTGGACAAGATCGCCTCCTTCACCAACGGCCACATTACCTATCGCAACACCCTGGAGCATCTGGAGGTTCTGGACTATGATTATTTCTTCCAGGTGATGGAAGCCATCGCGGCACAGGATGCCGCGAGGCTGCTGCTGATCTTTGACGAGGTCCTCCAGAAAGGCTTCGAGGGCGACAATTTCCTGGACGGCCTTTCGGCCTTCATTCGGGACCTGCTGGTATCGGGCGATGAAAGAGTGGTCCACTTGCTGGAAGTTTCCCCCGGGCTGGAAAACCGGTATAAGCAGGCCGCCCGTAATTCGGATCCTGCCCTGCTGGTCTCCGCCCTTCAGATCCTCAATGAAGCTTCCCTGAACTACCGCCAGGCCCGCAACAAGAGGATTCATATCGAAATGACCCTGCTCCGTCTGGCCTACCTTTCCCAGGCGATCCGACTCATCAGCGATGAGCAGACCGGGGAAGTATCTCAAAAAAAGGGGGCTGAATCCTCCCCTCCAAAACAGTTGCGCAGGCCCTTTGCCCGGCCCGCCCGGCCTTCGGAAAGAAAGTCATCCCGACCGGTGGCGGATGCCCATACCCCTTCTTCCCCTCCCCGGGAAAAGACGGGATCGCCGCTGCATCCTGAACCGGAACAAAAAACAATCCTGGCCGTTCCAGCTCCCGGACCTGCGGAGGGGAGCAAGCGCCTCACGGGCCTGAAAGGCATGAAAGATGCCCTCGTGAAAGATCAATCCGGTGTGGTTCCGGAAACGGCCTCCCCCCTTTCCCAGGATATCCTGGAGGAAAAATGGATTCAGTTCACCACCGATTTCCGGGCCGCCCACCCAGCCAGCGTGTCCGCTTTTCTGGAATCGGCCCGGCTTTCCGTTTCCGGGGAAGACCGGATCGAGATCAGCTGCACCCATATCGTCCAGTTCCGGTTTATCGAGGAGGAAAAGCTTTCCATTTCCGAATTCCTAAAAAAGCAATTCCACCGCCCTGGGCTGGTCCTGTCCCTGGTGGTCCATGAAGATCCTTCGCTGAAGGAAACAGCCCCGGAGCCGCTTTCCCCCCGGGAACAATACCTGAGGATGGCCGAAAAGTATCCCCTGGTCCGGGAATTAAGGGACCAGCTCAACCTGGATATCGAAGGATAGGTGCCGGTCCATGGCAGGGGCGTGCCCCTGTTTTTAATTACCTCCTATTATTCTACTTTTGGACAAATTCTGAACAGGATATGGCTGAAGCGATCCGGATGCCGCTGTTGAGCGACACCATGAAGGAAGGCACCATCTCACACTGGTACAAGAAGGTGGGTGACCAGGTCAAGGCGGACGACGTCCTGGCTGATGTGGAGACGGATAAAGCCACCATGGAACTGACCGGATACGTAGACGGAACCCTGCTATATATCGGGGTGGAACAGGGGAAAGCGGCCAAAGTCAACGATATCATTGCGGTGGTTGGAAAAAAGGGAGAGGATTTTAAAGCCCTGCTTCAGGAAAAGCCCGGGCCGGCATCCGCGACTCCGGCACCGGGTACTTCCCCAGCTCCGGGTACCTCTCCAGCTCCGGGTAATACTCCGGCTACTCCGGCACCGGCACCTTCCCGTCCGGCTGCCCCGCTTCCGGCGGATGTGACTGTTGTTCGGATGCCCCTGCTCAGTGATACCATGAAGGAAGGCAAAATCGTGGAATGGCACAAGAAAGTGGGGGACCCGGTCAAGGCGGATGATGTGCTGGCAGATGTGGAGACGGACAAAGCCACCATGGAGGTCATGGGATATGCCGACGGAACCCTACTTTATATCGGAGTGGAGCAAGGGAAGGCTGCAAAAATAAACGATATCATTGCCATCATTGGAAAGAAGGACACCAGCGTGCAGGCCATTCTTGATGCCCAAAAGGACGCTCCCCAGGTAACGTCGGCAGCTCCGGCCCCGAAAGCTCCTGCCCAATCCGCAAAAACCGGGGGTTCTTCCCCTGTTTCTGCGGAATCCGATTCCCGGATCAAATCTTCCCCTTTGGCCCGCAAACTGGCCCAGGAAAAAGGCATCGATATCCGACAAGTCCAGGGCAGTGGCGACGAGGGCAGGATCATCAAAAGGGATGTGGACCAATTCAGTCCCGAAGCCGCCCGCCCGGCGGGGGCCGCTCCCTCCGCCGTTTCACAGGTCTTTTCAGGAAAAGAGGGCCATCAGGATATTCCGGTTTCCCAAATGCGCAGTATTATCGCTCGCCGCCTGGGGGAAAGTAAATTCAGCGCTCCTCATTTTTATCTCACCATCGAGGTGAATATGGCCCTATCGGTCCAGGCCCGCACAGCAATCAATGAGATATCTGAAGTCAAGGTCTCCTTCAATGACCTGGTCATCAAGGCGGCTGCCGCCGCCCTGCAGCATCACCCCAGGGTGAACGCTTCCTGGATGGGGGATTTCATCAGGCAGTACCAGCATATCCATATCGGATCGGCCGTTGCGGTGGAAGAAGGCCTGATTGTCCCGGTGATCCGTTTTGCAAACCAGAAATCACTGGGCCAGATCGCTGCTGAAGCCAAAGACCTCTATGACCGGGTTCGTTCCAAAAAGATCCAGCCCCAGGAATTTTCAGGCAACACTTTCACGGTTTCCAATCTCGGAATGCTGGACATCGATGAGTTCACCGCGATCATCAACCCCCCGGATTCCTGCATTTTAGCCGTTGGGCGGATCAAAGATACCCCGGTGGTGGAAAACGGGGAAATCCGGATCGCCCCTGTTATGAAACTTACCCTGAGCTGCGATCACCGGATCGTGGACGGAGCCACGGGAGCCCGGTTCCTTCAAACCCTGAAAGGATTCCTGGAAAATCCGGTCACCCTGCTTGCCTGACGGGAGCTTACCCTCAAGCAACCGCTGGCTCCCGGCATCCGATTGGTAAACAGCAGCCCGCCCCT
>DATKSX010000122.1:0-21190 GCA_035531415.1 Chitinophagaceae bacterium | reverse complement strand
AAAGGAGATGAGCTGCCGCTGTCCCATGGAAAGGGTATTTCCCCGCTCCATCACGTTGAAATCATAATTGCCGGGAAGTCTCATGATGAATTCATGCATCCCGATCAGGGAGGCCGCCTGTTCCACCTGTTGCCGGGTGATGCCGGTATTGCGCAGGGTAATGTTTTCCAGGATGGAACCGGAAAAAAGGAACACATCCTGGAGGACCACCCCGATGGCGGCCCGAAGGGCTGCATGCGAATACTGCCGGATATCGGTGCCATCCACGCGGATGGTCCCGCGCTGCACTTCATAGAGCCGGTTGAGAATACTGATCAGGCTGGTTTTGCCCGCACCGGTATGGCCCACGATGGCCAGGGTCTCTCCGGCAGCGAGGTTGAAGCTGATATCCCTGAGGACGTATTGCCCGGGCTTGTAGGCAAACCAGACCTCCTCAAAGCTGACCTCGCCCCGTATCCTGGTTGGGGTGAGGGTCCCGGAATCTGCCACCCATTCCTTATTATCCAGAAGTCGGAAGACCCTTTCGCAGCAAACCATGCCCAGCTGGAGGGTATTGAACTTGTCGGCAAGGGTCCTCAGGGGCCGGAAGAGCAGGTTGATATACAGGACAAACCCGATGATCACTCCAGGTAGGGTATGCTGATGGACGATCCGGACGGAAGCATACCAAACCAACAAGCCGATGGATACCGCGGAAATGATTTCCACCACGGGATAAAATACGGAATAGGCGAAGATGGAATCTATATTGGCCTTCCGGTAATCCTTGTTGATCGCCCGGAACTTCATGGTTTCCCGCTGTTCCACCGCGAAAGCCTGGACCACGAACATCCCGGTGATATGCTCCTGGACAAAAGCATTGAGCCGCGCCAGGGCGTCCCGGACCCGGTGAAAGGAGCGGTTGACGCTTTCCTTGAACCAATAGGTTGCCAGGACCAGCAGGGGGAAAATGGAAAGGGAAACCAGGGTGAGCCGCCAGTCTGTCAGCAGCATGCAGGCCATCACCACCAGGATGGTGAGCAGGTCCGCCACGATGGAAATCAGGCCTTCGGAAAAGATATCATTGATCTTTTCGATGTCGTCGACCGTCCGGGTGGTGAGGGTGCCGATGGGGGTCCGGTCAAAAAAACCGATGTTCAGCCGGATCACATGGTGATAAAGGGCGCTCCGGAGATCCTTGATGACTGCCTGCCCCATCCAACTGGTCAGATAGGAGAAATAAAACCGCATCAGGGTTTCCAAAAGCAGGATGCCGATCTGGATCACCGTGATCCAGACCACCACTTTGACCAGACCTCCGGACCGGATCATCCGGACGACCAGATCCCTGAGCCAGTGCACCCCGATGAAGGATGGATCTGCCGCGATCACAAACTTGTCCACCGTGATCTGGATCAGCCAGGGCCGGGCCACCGCCACCACGGCCAGGAGGATGGCAAGCAGAACCGATATGTACAACCTTCGCTTATATGGGCCTGCAAAGGAGAACAGCCTCCGGAGCAAACCGAAATTGAAAACCTGTTTTATATGGACTCCTTCCAAGGACCCGGAATTATCCAGCAAATTTAGGGTTTATCCCTTGCAGGGAAAACCGGGGACCGCCGAGTTACCTCGACTCCCAGGAAATCCTTCCCGAAAACCTCATCAAGGCTTCGGGCTGGTGGCTATTTCTGATGTCCGGACGAGTTTACGGTAGGCCTTGATGAAAATGGCGCCCATGTTCTTGTAGGGAGGGATATAATCCTGGAACAGGGCGAAATAGCGGGGATCCGCCCGGAACTGCTGGTTCAGTTTTGCCCAGATATTGATCCAGTCCAGGTTCTTTCCCGTGCGTATATTTTCCTCGATGATCCTGATGATGGGTTCGTTGACAAACATGGACCCGGTCTGTTTGGAGGAGATGATCTGGGCGTCCGGCGCAATGTCCAGAACACCGGCCAGGCTGTTATATCCGCCGCAGGAACCCAGCATGACGAGTCTGGCCGTATTCTGGATCTGGGAGATGGTGGCCTCTACATGGTAGCTGTGGCCCCGGTGAATGTATACCGTGGGATGGATGTCCTTCGTGTCGAGATAGGCGGTCAGCACATTCTGCCCGGAATCGTCATCATCCGGGGTGGCCATGGGCAACTTAACATAGATGGTCACCGGCTTACCTTTGGTTGAGGTGATCATCATCCAGTATTTGTTCGGCTGGTACATCCTCCAAAGGCCCTTGGGAAAATCGGTTTTGAAACTGTTGAAAGACTCATAGCCATCCTTGTCTGCATAGAAAAATGCTTCTTCATAGACGGTTTTCCCGGTATCCGGCAAGAGGCTGGAATAGGGCACCACGTCAAGTGGAGGAAGGTTGAACCGGGAAGCGATATCCCGGGACCAGACCGAATCCTGATCCGAGCTTTCCCTCCCATGGAAGAGCTTGGCCAGGATGGCGTAGATCACTTTTCCCCGCACGTCTCCCCGGGCGCTTACCCGGAGGAAGTTCAGTTCCACCTCATGTTCCAGGAACCTGTTCAGCACCGGATCATTGATGCTGCCAAAGGCATCCGCCACATCCACTGCATCCTCGATATCCGGAGTTTGCTCCAGCCCGGTGATGAAATACTGCATCAGTGTGGTTGAATTCATTTCATTCATGGAATGAAGGAAAGTGTCCAGGGTGTTGTATGCTGCTGCCATGGAAAGAAACCTCCTGAACTTGTCGAAATAAACCGACATGAGCAGCTCATCCCCATGGGGAGGGTTCATCCTTTGCATCATCCGATCGAACACTCCGACATAGCTGGAGGTGTAGATCTCCTCCTCCCCATTGATCAGCATGTAATACAGCTCCTCCGGGGTGAATTTATCGATGCTCGCGAACCGGATGGGGTCAGGACTTTCATGGAGGTCATTGACCTCCCGGACATATTTGAGGGAGCGGACCTTGACCTCGTCCTCCATGGCCTGCATTCCGATCACATGCTCGCCGGCGGTCTTGCGACGGCTCATGTCCATCATCGTCCGGACCACGAGACCGTAATAAGCGTCATCGTCCCGGGAAATTTTTTCCAGGCCGGAAATGGTATACTGTCCGCTGGCCAGGTAATCCAGAAAGGGAAGCAGGCGGATGGGATCCTGGGATTTCCCGATCAGGACGATCTGGTGGACCAGGGAATCCGGGTTCCTGCGGATGGCCTGACCCACGGGGGTGAAAGAGGTGGCATAAGTATAGACCAGGACCGGATAATCCCTTGCGATCCGGGCGATGATGGTGTCGGTGAACGGTTCGTTGAGGAATTCGGCATATTCATCCAGCAACTTGGCCAGGACGCTATCCGGGTGATCTGCCGCGTATTCCCGGTAGATGATCGCTTTGCCCACCCGGTACCCGAAATTCTGGTCGAATCCTTCCAGGTTGATCCGGGCGATCTGGTAGGGAACTCCTATGACGCAGGCCGCCACACTGCTGTCCTGAAGGTCCGCATGCATCATTTCCTGGAAATTGCGGATCAGTTCAGGAGCTTGCCCGGGGCTGATCTGACTGAACCGGGACTCGCGGACGAACTGGGTAAGGGTATGGTCCAGGGCGCTGAGATAGACCATGGTGCGCCGGGTTCCCAGGTCCTTTTCCTCAATGCCGGTCTGGATCTGGTCGACGGTGGAGGTCAGGGCAATAAGAGTGGCTTCGCGTTGCTGCTCGTCATTAAACAAGCCGCTGTCCGAAACGCTCTTGATCATCCGGACCGCTTCTCCCTGTTCCCGGTCTATGGCTTCATGGATCCACTGCCTTCCGATGGGAATGCCCAGACCCGTGGTATCTGCGGCCCTGCAAAAAAGCCAGCCCGGGACCAATACCAGCAACAGGAAAAATTTTTTCATAGGGCTCAGGGGGGCAAATACCGCGCAAATTTACATTCAATTGTCTAATCCGGCCCGAAATCGCGGAGACCGGCCGGCGCCTGATCAGCTTTCCTGCAATCCGGAAAATGTAATTCCCGGGATCTATCCCCCGGATCGCTTTAAGGGACCGGAAAATGTTGCAGGATAAAAATGAGCGGGCATTTAAACTCATGGGAAGGTGGATTTTCCAGTCAGGCCAGGGATAATCAATGCCCCACCACCATGAACTGGGTTATTTTAATGGCCGTAATTCCGCAACGGCTGGTGTTCTGCCAATCCACCATCACCCGGACCGGAAAATGGGAGCCTGCCGCGAGGTTGAATATTTGAGGGTTATCCACTATGATATCGGCGGTATAGGAGGTATCCGTAAAGTGGAAAAAGACTCCACCCGCACCACAAGGGCAACTCGCCTTGCAGGGAAATTCTTCAGCATTGATGCCGGTGATAACGCCTTCATTCTGGAACCGGCGTGGGGTTTCCTTTGTGCAGGAAAATAGCAGGGTGAGGAAAAATAACAGGAGCATATTTCTTTTCATGGCTCAGGAATCCTGCCGGAAAACAAGGGTCTCCGAATATACAAAATTACCATTTGTTCCAGGTCTCTCCCGTGCGGGATCCGGAAATGACACAGGAATGTAAGGGTTCCCGTCCTCCCAAGCATTCCTAAACCCTTCCGTTATGGAGGAAATTTCCGCCTGGCTTGGTTCCACAGGGGCCCAAACCCTTCAAGAGGGAGCGAATTAATGAGGCACTACCATAAACCGGGTTACTTTAATCGCTGGGATACCGCAACGGGTGGTGTTTTGCCAATCCACCATGACATGAACCGGAAACTGGGTGCCTGCCGGGAGGTTGAAAATTTGAGAATTGTCCACGACGATATTGGCGGTATAGGAAGTATCCGTAAAGTGAAAATAGATCCCTCCGTCACTGCTGCAGGGGCATGCCGCAATGCAGGGGAGTTCTGAAAAATCGAGCCCTGTTATGACTCCTGCATTTTGGAAAAACTGCGGGAAAGGTGCTTTCACGCAGGAAATGAGCAAGGTGAGGGATAAAAAAAGAGGAATAGTTTTTTTCATGGTATTGGGTTTTCGCAGGGAAACGGAACACGGGGGAAACAAAAATACATTTTGTTCAGGGTCTCTCCTCCCATGGTCCATGAAATGACCTAACCATGTAAAACTGGCCCCCCCCGGGGGCCTTGCAAACCATCCCGGTATGGAGGAATTTTTCCGGTTTGGGCGGGTCCCGGGTCCTGGGCCGAAAGGGTGTTAATAATATGGTAACCTGGAAGATTCCCGCAATATCGCCGGACAAGGCTAATTTTGGGTTAACATTCAATGAATTCTATGGAACCGGCAGGCGGAAAAATACTGATTGTGGATGACGAGCCGGATATCCTTGAAATTATCGGGTACAATCTGCGCAATGCGGGATACGAGACCTCAATGGCCCGGGACGGGGGGGAAGCCCTGGACAAGGCCAAGGCATTCCATCCCGACCTCATCGTGCTGGATATCATGATGCCCGTAAAAAGCGGGATCGAAGTCTGCAGCGAGCTGCGCACCCTTCCGGAATTCAAGGATACCCGGATCCTTTTTCTCACTGCCCTCAGCGATGAACGCTCCGAAATCGAAGGCCTGAACCTGGGGGCTGACGATTATATCGCCAAACCCATCAAGCCCAGGATCCTGGTCAGCCGGATCAACGCACTGTTCCGCAGAACGGCCAAACCTGAGGAAAATGTTCTGAGGTTCGGAGACCTGGTGATCGACCGGGACCGGTACACCGTCACCCTCAGGGGCAACGATATCGCGCTCGCCAAAAAGGAATTCGACCTGCTCCAGCTCCTCGCCTCCAAGCCCGGAAGGGTTTTCCTGCGCAACGAGATCCTCAATCAGGTATGGGGGACGGAAGTCATCGTCGGGGACCGGACTATTGACGTGCATATCCGCAAGATCCGCCAGAAGGTGAACATGGACCTGATCACTACGGTGAAAGGGGTTGGATACAAATTCGAGATCTGATCCGGAATAAACCGGGCCCCTTGGTAAATTCGGGTATTTTTGATCCGACCCCTGAAAATCCATGATCCAGGCAAAAAACCTTTCCCCCCAGCGCCTTTCGGCGTTCACCGCCCTGGTGCTGGCCACCGTCATTGCAGCATCCAGCCAGCTCATCCGTCCATCAGTCCTACTTTTTGTCATCGCGTTTGGCGGAACCTTCCTGCTTTCCTACGGGCTTTTCCTCTACACCCTCCAGAATTTCATATACCGGAAGATCAAACTGATCTATAAGTTCATCTTTCAGACCAAGGCCACCCCCCAGGAGGATTTTTTCAACAAATCCATCCTTCCCCAGAAAAGCATCGAGGAAGTGAACGAAGACGTGGAACGCTGGGCAATCCAAAGCAAAGACGAGATCGACAACCTCCGGAGGAACGAACAGTTCCGCAAGGAATTCCTGCTCAATCTCGCCCATGAGCTCAAAACCCCGGTCTTTTCCATCCAGGGTTATGTACACACCCTGCTCGACGGCGCGATCGAAGACCAGCAGGTCAACCGCCTCTTCCTCACCAATGCCTCCAAGGGAATCGACAGGCTATGCAACCTGATCGATGATCTGGACGAGATCAGCAAGCTGGAAAGCGGGGAACTGACCATCAACAAGGAAATCTTCGTCATCCAGGATCTGGTCCGGGATGTATTTGACACCCTTGGGCTGAAAGCGGGTCAGAAGCAGATCCGGTTCTCCGTGAAGAAGGGCTGCGAGTCTCCTCCCCTCCAGGTTTATGCCGACAAGGAGAAGATCAGGCAGGTGCTGATCAACCTGCTGGATAATTCCATCAAGTACGGGAAGTCGGGGGGAAACACCATCGCCAGCTTCTATGTGATGGACGGCCAGCGGATCCTCGTGGAAATTTCTGATGACGGCCAGGGGATATCCGAAGAACACCTGCCCCGGATATTCGAAAGGTTTTACCGGACGGACCGGGCCAGAAGCCGGGATGAGGGAGGTACCGGCCTGGGCCTGGCCATCGTCAAACACATCATCGAAGCTCACGGCCAGACCATCAATGCCAGGAGCAAGCCCGATATTGGTTCCACTTTCGGTTTCACGCTGGAGGCAGGAAAGGATTGACGGGGGACTATTTTTCCTAACCATCTTTAATTCCCGGACCGGGAGGAGATCACGGGGCGCATCGGTGGATCGGAGATCTCCCGGAGCCATTCGGCCAGCCGGTCCAGGGAAGGTGGATCCTTTCTCCCCTGGTCCCCCGGTACAATCTGGTATAGCCTGAGGGCTTTGGAGGAATACGGCCTGTTTTGGCCATCGGTGAGCTCCACATCCAGGTTGAATCGTTCCTGGAGCGCCCCCTCGAATTCGCGCAGGGTAAGTGTTTCGTCGATATAAAATTCCAGGAGACCTTCTCCCCGCATGCCGGTTTCACGCAGGGTATGAAATGCTGCCGCCTGCTGGTTTTGAATATAAACCGTGACATTGCAATGCAGGAGCTTTCCGACCTGTACCCGGAGCAGCGACAGGGTCATCTGCGGATGTAATCGGAGTATTTTCATAAATCAGGAATTTCCGGATCAATTTCCGGGCCAGATATGACGTCCATCTTAACCGACTGTGAACATTCCGTAATCCCGCCTGCCAGCACCGGATGGCAACAGTCCGGTAAGCGAATCCCCCCCGGGTGATTCCTTTTATTTGGATCCCTCCATGGGATTTCGGTATACGTTGTAAATCACCCCAATCCCGGGCTTCCTGGTCCCTGTTTCCTCAGGCAGCATTTCAGGCAGCTCCTTCGCGCGCCTCCTGAAGGCATCCAATTCCCAGTAAGGCGCGCGGAGCCGCATGATTTGCAAAAGGAGGGAAAACAGCTTACTTTACGGTTCCCTCTGGATTAACTTTTTGTTAATCCTTCAGGGAATAGCGGGATCCCTTCTCCGGGACCCGCCTTAATTCAAAAATCACCTGATCCATGACCCTGAGTTCCTTCATCAAGATTTTTATGCCCAAGGACCGGATCTTCTACCAACTTTTCGAACAGGTTGCCGACAACCTCGTCATGATCGGGGAGGCCCTGCGGGAAACGGTGATCACTTCGTCCCCGGAGAAAAGGGTCGAGCTGGTCCGCAAGATCGAAGACCTGGAACATGTAAACGACGATTACACCCACAAAATCTTCGTGGAGCTGGGACAGAATTTCATCACTCCCTTCGACCGGGAGGATATTCATTACCTGGCTTCTGCCCTGGATGACGTTGCCGATTTTATCCACGGTGCTTCCAAGCGCATCGCGATGTACCGGATCAACCCTCCGAATGAAAGTATCATGAAGCTTTCCGACCTGGTCTACCAGGCGGTGGTGGAGCTAAAAAAAGCGATCTATGAGCTACGGGACCTGAAGAACCTGCGCATCATCACGGATGCATGCGTCCGGATCAACAGCCTGGAGAATCACGCCGATGACATCTATGATGCGGCAGTGGCAAAGCTTTTCGATTATGAAAAGGACCCCCTGGTGGTGATGAAGATGCGGGAAATTTACCAGTCCCTGGAAACCGCTACAGATAAATGCGAGGATGCGGCCAATGTGATGGAATCCATCATCGTCAAATACGCCTGAGCATTCCAGACCTTTTCTAACCTGGCTCCCATGGTCCTTTTGATTGTCATCATTGGCTTTGCGGTGATATTTGATTTCACGAACGGATTCCATGATGCTGCCAATTCCATCGCAACTGTCGTCTCTACCAAAGTCCTTACTCCTTTCCAGGCCGTACTTTGGGCAGCGGCTTTCAATTTCGCCGCATTTTTCGTCTTCAAGCAGCACAAGGTAGCCGGCACCATCGCCGATATCATCGCAACCCAGGTGATCAATTACAAAGTCCTGCTGGCCGCTACCATGGCGGCCATCACCTGGAACCTGCTGACCTGGTATTATGGCATCCCTTCCAGTTCCAGCCATACCCTGATCGGCGGCCTGGTGGGAGCCGCAATCGCCGGAGGGGGAGGATTCCACAGCGTGAACGCGGTGCCGGTGGAAAAGGCCCTGATCTTCATGGTTCTTTCTCCGGTCATCGGCCTGATCCTCGCCTGCGTGGTGACCGTGGTGGTCATGAACATTTCCAGGAACACCCGTCCTGCCAAAGCGGAAAGCCGCTTTAAACGCATCCAATTGCTCACTTCGGCCGGGCTCAGCCTTGCCCACGGCGGCGGTGACTCTCAGAAGACCATGGGACTGATCCTGACCGCCCTCTGGTTCTTCGACCGCTCCAAAGGGGCCACAGGCTCCATTAACGCCTATTCCATGCCGGACTGGCTGCCCCTGCTTTGTTATACTGCAATCGCCCTGGGCACCATGGCCGGGGGCTGGCGCATCGTCAAGACCATGGGGACCCGGATCACCAAGGTTACCCCCCTGGAAGGGGTCTGCGCCGAAGGGGCGGGGGCCATTACCCTGTTCATGACCATTATTTTTGGCATTCCGGTGAGCACCACCCATACCATCACGGGGGCAATCGTCGGAGTGGGCCTCGTCAAAAGAGTATCGGCAGTCAAATGGGGGATCACCATCAATCTGGTCTGGGCCTGGATCTTCACTATTCCTGCCAGCGCCCTGTTTGCGGCTTTGTACCTGGCCCTCATCCACCTGCTGTGACCAAATCCAATTATCCGCCTATTTTTGTGGGCATTCAGACTGTGACATGAAAGGAATCATTCTGGCTGGAGGATCCGGCACCCGTTTGCACCCCATCACCTTTGCGATCAGCAAGCAGATCATGCCGGTATACGATAAGCCGATGATCTATTACCCCCTTTCCACCCTGATGATGGCCGGAATCAGGGAGATCCTGGTTATTTCCACCCCACAGGACCTTCCCCTGTTCCGTCGCCTGCTGGGAGACGGTTCCCGATACGGGCTTTCCATCCAGTACCAGGAACAGCAGGAACCCAGGGGACTGGCCCAGGCCTTTGTCCTCGGCGCCCGGTTCATCGGAAACGACAAAGTGGCCCTGGTTCTTGGAGACAATATTTTCTATGGCAGCGGGTTGGGGGACCAGCTGATGCATAACCTCGACCCGGTGGGGGGCATCATTTATGCCTATCATGTATCTGATCCCCATCGGTACGGGGTGGTAGAATTCGACGAGAACAAGAAAGTGGTATCCATTGAGGAAAAACCGGAGGTTCCCAAATCCAGCTATGCCATTCCCGGACTTTATTTTTATGACAACGAGGTGGTCGGAATCGCCCGTGGCCTGAAGCCCAGCAAGAGGGGGGAATACGAGATCACCGATGTGAACCGGGAATACCTGAAAAGAGAGAGGCTGAAGGTTTGCATCCTGGACCGGGGCACAGCCTGGCTGGATACCGGCACTTTCGATTCCCTGATGCAGGCTTCCATATTCGTGCAGGTGATCGAGCAAAGACAGGGGATCAAGATCGCCTGCATCGAGGAGATCGCCTTCAGGAAGGGGTTCATCACGGCGGAGGATCTCGGCCGGATCGCCCAACCCCTGCTCAAAAGCGGTTACGGCCAATATCTCATGCAACTGATCCCCGCCCCATGACCGGCCCCATCCAAAATCCATTATTCCATCCATGAGCAAGGTTCTCGTCACGGGAGGCTGCGGGTATATTGGCGCCCATACCATTGTGGACCTGATCGATCACGGGTTTGAGGTCATATCGGTGGACAATAATTCCAGGTCCACCTCCAGGCTGCTGAAGGGAATTGAGAAGATCACGGGTCAAAGGGTGAAGAACTACAAAGTGGATCTCTGCATATTTGACGATACCCATGCCGTGTTCCAGGAGAACCGGGATGTCGAGGGCGTCATCCATTTTGCAGCATACAAGACTGTTCCGGAATCCGTGGAAATCCCCCTCCAATATTATGAGAACAACATCAATTCTCTGATCAACATCCTGAAATGCATCCAGGAATTTCAGGTGCCGAACCTCGTTTTTTCCTCTTCCTGCTCCATCTATGGCAACGCCAAAGAGTTGCCGGTGGTGGAAACGACCCCTCCGGGCGAAGTCCAATCCCCTTACGCCCGTACCAAACAGGTAGGAGAGATGATCATCCGGGATTATTCCCAGGTCAATCCAACCCAATCCATTCTGCTCCGGTATTTTAATCCGGCAGGGGCCCATCCCACCGCCCTGATCGGGGAGCTTCCCCTGGGCAGACCGGATAATCTGGTGCCGGTGATCACCCAGACGGCGATCGGTAAACTGGATAAAATGCAGGTCTGGGGGACTGATTACGATACCCGGGACGGCTC
Organism: Chitinophagaceae bacterium; assembly: GCA_035531415.1. Classification (GTDB taxonomy): domain Bacteria; phylum Bacteroidota; class Bacteroidia; order Chitinophagales; family Chitinophagaceae; genus JANWKA01. The sequence goes on along the minus strand of DATKSX010000122.1, from coordinate 10,001 downwards.
CTGCATCCGCGATTATATCCATGTGATGGACATCGCCAATGCCCATACCCGGTCCCTGCAGTACCTCCTGGGTAAAAAGAACCAGTCCAACTGCGAGGTCTTCAACCTGGGTACCGGTAACGGCGTGACCGTCCTGGAAATGATCCACGCCTTCGAAAAGGTGAGCGGCGTGAAACTAAATTATGAGCTTGGACCCCGCAGGGAGGGAGACGTGGTTTCCATTTACGCAGATAACACCAGGGCGAAACAAAAGCTGGGATGGAGGCCGAGATTGGATATCGATGAGATGATGCGGACCGCCTGGAAATGGGAATTGGCCCTTCGGGATGGAAAGATTTGAACCTTTTAAGGGATCTTCTCCATGCTTTAAATCCTCCTAAGGCATTCAGAATCAAATAAAAACATTTCTTCTGGAAAAAATCTCCCCCCGCTTTAAAAAAAATCCTTCCCCATTAAACCCTTCAGTTTAGCCGCAGTCCAAGGAGAGGTTTTTCATTATAGGTAATTCTTTTAGGGTAGAAATTCCAGATCCTGCTGATCTGGAATTTCTTTTATAGGCCTTACCCCGTCCCGGAATGGGTCCGGCAAACCGGGGAAATGGCTCCATATTTGGACTTACTGAAAAATCAGCCGATATTAGCCCGCCACAGCCCCCTCAGGCCTGCTGCCGATATGTCTGTAACCCAGGACGACAAAGCGTTACTCGAACTTTACCGGGAGCCCGACTCAAGGGAAAAAGGATTTACCCTCATTGTCAAAAAGTACCAGGAAAGGCTATACTGGCATGTCCGCAGAATGGTCGTCGACCATGAAGATGCCAACGACGTACTCCAGAACATGTTCATCAAAGTCTGGAACAACCTGGACCATTTCAGGGAGGATTCCCAGCTCTACACCTGGCTCTACCGCATCGCTACCAACGAATCCCTGTCCTTCCTGGAGCAGCAAAAAAGGAAATCCTCGGTATCCCTTTCGGATGTCGAAACCGGCCTGAGCAACAAGCTGATAGCGGATAAACACTTTGATCCCAATAAGTTGGAATGGAAGCTACAACAGGCCATCCTCCAGCTTCCGGAAAAACAGCGGGCGGTATTTCACCTTCGGTATTATGACGAAATGCCCTACGAGGAGATGAGCAGGGTCCTGGACACTTCCGAGGGAGCACTCAAAGCCTCTTATCATCATGCAGTTAAGAAGATTGAGGAATATGTCAAAACCCATTAGAACCAGGTTAAAAAAAATTAAACCTTACCCTGTATACCCGGTCTAAATCAGGCCATGGAAAAAAAGGCTGAGATATTGAACGAACTGAGGGAAATCTCCGGGGGAAACCTCCAATTTGGAGGTCTGCCGGCCTATGGGGTGCCTGAAGGATACTTTGCGAACCTGCCCCGGCTGGTTATGGACCGGATTCATTCGGGCTCCGAGGCTTCCCGGGAGTTGAAGGAGCTTTCTCCCTATTTAAGTGCAATTCCCAAAAGGATACCCTTCCGGGCTCCGGAAGGGTATTTCCGGGGACTGGAGGAACAATTCATGGCATGGGAAGGATCCGGGCAGGACCCCCTGATCCCGGATTGGCCGAAACAGTCGCCCTACGTGGTGCCGGAGGATTATTTCGGGGAGCTGCCTTCCGTGGTTATGGTAAGGATCCTGCAGACCGTTCCCGCCAAAGTGGTCCCCTTCCGAAGCATGCGCCGGGTGCTGCGCTATGCAACAGCAGCAGTCATCACCGGGGTCATTGCCATCGGCGCCGGAATTTATTTCAATCCGGGGGCCCCCAACGTCGATGCGCAGCTTGCGGTCCTTCCGGACCAGGCCATGGTGGAATACCTTCAGAATCCCGCCGATCCCCTGGACAATGAAACCATTTACACCGAGGTCCCCCCGTCAAGCCAAACCAACTCCCTGGTCAGCGGCTTTTCAGACGACGATCTTCAGGCTTACCTGGACAATACGGTAGGGGTAAGTCAGCATGATTTGAATTAATTTAGGGTCGCAGATGAAGAAGTTGGTTTACATACTCATTTCAATACTTGCAGTCCTTGTGACGGCCCTGCCTTCCTTTGCCCAGCAGGACCAGGTTGCCGCCCAGTCCCAGGACCAGAGTAACCTGGACAAGGTCAGGGCTGCTGAAGTAACCTACCTGTCGGAAAAAATGAACCTGACCCCTGCAGAAGCAGAAAAGTTCTGGCCGGTGTACAACCAGTACACCACCGAGATGCAGCAGCTGATCAATGAAAGAAAACTCGCCCTCAGGGCCCAGGGAACCGCCACCGACGCTCAGGCAGATCAGGCCCTGAAAGATGAGTTCACCTTCCGCCAAAAGGCGCTGAACATCCAGGAAAAATACAAGTCGCAATTCCTCCATGTGCTTCCTCCCCGCAAGGTGGCCATGTTCTATAAATCGCGGGAAGAATTCAGGGCCAAAGTGGTTGACGAACTATCCCGCAGAAGGGCCATGGGAAATCCCAATCCCCCGCGGGAAAACCAGTTGGTGCGCCCCCGGCCGATCCACATGCATGGCCGTTAAACCGGGGCCAGCTGAGCGCTGGGCGTCCTGGTATCATGGTAGAACAGGAAAGTCCAATCTCCCGCCCGCCCTCTTTGGGCAAATTCCTGCCTGAGTTCCATGGATCTTTTGGGTTCATAATCATAGTTGGCCATGAACCGGTTTTTCATCTGGGAAGCCTGGGGTGCCACATCCCCTCCGAAAAAGGCCCGGATCCCGCCATCCTCCACCAGGAAAACCTGGTGGTAGGGACAATGTCCCCCCGTCCATTCATAATGGATTCCATTGCCGACCTCCCCGCTTCCTTCCAGGAGTACAAGCCGGTCCTGCCCGGCCAAAAACTTGAAATCCTCCGCATGGTAGGACTTCCCGTCCATGGAAAAGGCATATTCCAATTCCTGCCGGTTGATATAATACAAGGCATTGGGGAAGGTCGGCTGTTTCATGCCGGTCCGGGGATCTTCAACGCCGAGTCCTCCAGCATGGTCCTTATGCAGGTGGCTCACCAAAACCCGGGTCACTTCCCCGGGTTGGATCCCCTGTTCCCGGAGGTTGCGGTGAATCTGGAGCCCTCCCCCGGGGACCTGGAATCCGAGTCCGCTGTCCAACACCAGAATGTCGGATGCCGTGACCAGCGCGAAAGGCTGGATCTCTACCAGGAGGGATCCTTTGGGACGGTCCTCCATCCGTTCCCGGTATTTTTCGAAGGGAACGAACCTTTTGGTGGCATCCACTGTAAAACTTCCTTCAGACAGCGGGATGATTTTCATGGGAAAGTTTGGGCTGGGGGTTGAGGTTACCTTAAGACCATCTGCCGGTCCGCATCCAGCCGCAGCAGGATAAAGATCAGCGCGGTAAAAGTCATCAGGGAGGAGCCCCCGTAACTGATGAGGGGAAGGGGGATTCCGATCACCGGGGCCAGCCCAACGGCCATGCCGATGTTGATGGCCATATGGAAGAATATGATGCTGGCCACCCCATAAGCATAGACCCGGGTGAAAACCGATCGCTGTCGTTCTGCGATGAGGATAATACGCATCAGCAGCGCCATATAAATCACCAGCAGGATGAGGCAGCCGATAAACCCAAACTCTTCTCCGATCGTGCAGAAAATGAAATCGGTGCTTTGTTCCGGCACGAAATCGAAACGGGTCTGGGTTCCCTTGAGGTAGCCCTTCCCGAGAAATCCACCCGACCCGATGGCGATCTTGGATTGCATGACGTTATAACCTGCCTGGGGATTGATTTCCTTTCCGAGCATGACGTTGATCCGGGTAACCTGATAAGGTTTCAGGATATGCTTGAATGCGAACGGCACCGCGAACATCACAAAGGAGGAGCAGAATCCCCAGATCAACACCACCAGCAGGATTCTCCCCCGGTGCCTGGACATGGCTGTCCGGCCCAGGTAGAGGACTACAAGTGCCAGGCCGGAAAGGATGATGAATAGCAGGTCCTTATTCACCAGAAGGGCCGAGATCACCAGGATGACCAGGGAGAATGCGACCACCAGGACCTCCCCCGGCAGCCCTTCCCGGTACATCGGGATGAAAAAGCAAAAATATACCAGGGCCAGGCCGGTCTCATTCTGGAAGATCGTAATGAAGGCCGGCACCAGGGCGATCGCGATCGCAATGACCTGGGATTTCAGGCGGCGGAAATTGGTCTCCAGGCCCGAAAGGTATTTGGCGAGTGCAAGGGCCGTGAACAACTTGCAGAGTTCGGCGGGCTGGAACTGGAATCCCCCGATCACCAGCCAGGAATGCGATCCCTTGATGTCCTTTCCGGCAACCAGCACGACCAGCAGCAATACGATGCCGGCCACATAAAGGAGGTTCGCCGTGGCGGTGAAAAACTTGCTGTCGACCTGGAGGATGACGATGGCGATAATGGCGCAGATGCTCAGCCATTTCACCTGCTGCGCATAGGTCTTGCTAAAATGGAACAGGGTTTTGAGAACGGATTCCCCTTCCCGGTGTTCTACCGCGAAAATGGACAGGACCCCGACCAGGGCAAGTGCGAAGAACAAATAGACAACCGGCCAGTCAATGCCCCGGGCTAACGTGGTGTTTTTCCGGTTCACCTGGGAAAATTTGAAGCAACCCCCATCCGTTCCCGGCTGCCAACAGCCAGCCTGCGGAGGCTGGCCTTTTCCAGGCTGTCCACCTTCAGCTTCTCGACTTTGATATAGTCCGGGATCAGGTCGGCTCCTTCAAGCCGCTGAAGCAGGGGGAGTCGATCCGTGGCGATGGAGTCGTTCAGGTATTTCTCCATCATCAAACTGGCGATTGGAGCTGCCCAGGTGGCTCCGAATCCGGCATTCTCCACCACAACGCAGATGGCGATTTTGGGATTTTCCATGGGAGCGAAGGCCCCAAATAGCGAATGGTCCTGCAGTTTGACCCGGACTCCGTTGATCACTTTATAATTTTCCGAAGTACCGGTCTTTCCGCAAATATCGATGCCCGGGATCTGGGCGTCAAAGGCCGTACCGTGCTCCACCACCTCTTCCATCCCCTTGATCACCGTCTGGTAATCGCTTTCTCCCACCTGTGGGATCTCATGTCTGACCTGGAAACTGGAGAGGGCCTTATCGCCCCCCTGCACCCGCATCACCAGATGGGGTGTGTAATAATAGCCGTGGTTGGCGATGATGGCCATCAGGTTGGCGATCTGAAGCGGCGTCTCTACGGTTTCGCCCTGGCCGATGCCCACCGAAACCACCGTGCAGGAATTCCACCTTCCCCGGCCGAAGACCTTGTCATAATGGGTGGTGTCCGGAATATAGCCCGGAGATTCCCCGGGAAGGTCGATGCCCAGCCGGTGGCCCAGTCCGAACTGGCCCAGGTGCAGGTCCCAGTTCACCAACCCGTCCTCCACATGATGATCCTGGTCCACGATCATGCGGAATACCTGAAGGAAATAGGAATTGCAGGAATAGGCGATGGCGTTCAGGAGGCTCGAGGCATGGCCGGGCTTGGTTTCCGTGCATTTATACACCCTGCCGCAACCGTAATAGGCACCCAGGCATACCATGCCGAAGGCGGGAGTGATCACCCCCTCGTTCAGGGCGATCAGGGCATCTACGGGTTTGAAGGTCGACCCCGGGGGGTAACCCGCCTGCGTGGCCCGGTTGAACAAGGGTTCTTCAGGGTCATGCAGCAGCCGGGCATAATTGGAAGACCTGTCAGCACCCCTCAGCAGGTTCGGGTTGAAATCCGGGCTGCTCACCAGAGCCAGGACTCCCCCCGTCTTGGGATCAAGTGCCACGATGGCCCCGATCTTGTTTTGCATGAGCCGCTCCCCAAGGGTCTGCAAGTCCATATCCAGGGCTAAGTATAGGTTGCGCCCCGCCACCGATGGGGTGTCATATATGCCTCCGGCATAAGGTCCCTGGGGGCGGTTGCGCACGTCCCGGACCAGGTACTGGATGCCTCTTGTTCCCATCAGGACGGACTCATAGCTTCGCTCCAGACCGTTCTTTCCCACAAAATCTCCGGACAGGTAAAAATCCTTGCTGCGCCGGATGGTGGCCGAATCCACCTCCCCGATATAGCCGAAAATGCTGGCCCCCGCCGGGTAGGGATAGTTCCTGACCGGGCGCTCAACCAGCTCGAACCCGGGAAACTGGTAGAGGTTCTCCTGGAGCCTGCCATAATCCTCCGGGGAAAGCAGGGGAATGAAGACCGAGGACCGGAACCTGGAGTTTTTCAGGATAGCCCGGTAAATCAGCCGGCGGAACTGGGCGGTATCGATCCCCACCAGGTTGCAGAAATAGGCCGTGTCCATGGATTTTACCGAAGCCGGGGTAACCATCAGGTCATAAAGTGCGTCGTTGGTAACCACCGCCCTGCCCTTGCAGTCATAAATGATGCCCCTGCTGGGATAGACGACCTTTCTTTCGATTGCCTGTTCGTTGGCGAGCTGCTTGTATTTCTTCTGTAGGACCTGGAGGAAGAACAGCCGGATGATGATCGCCCCCACGATGGCCAGGAAGATCAGCTGGATCACGGTTTTCCTGGACTGGTTGAAAACGGACATCTGGCGAGGGGGAAATTCTGGTGCAAAACTACTTAAATCGCGCCATCCCCGAAATCAGGACGGATCACGCTGGAAAGAAGGGCATCTTTTCCCGGAATAGGAACGCCATTGAAGGCCGCATACTCCGGGCGATCCACTAAAATTCTCCTTAAATTGAGGCACCAATTCGCAACCCTATTTCAAGGTATTACCGAGTTATGCCAACTCCATGGGAAATAAACGCCAGGTCCGGTTGGTTCCGGATACCCATCCGGGAGTTGTCCCTCCATAAGGATTTGATTTTCAGGTTGGTACGTAAAGACTTTTTGGCCTCTTACCAGCAAACCTTATTGGGTCCTATCTGGATATTCCTGCAACCTTTACTGATCACCCTCACCTATATTGCCGTCTTCAAATCCATGTTGGGAGTTTCCACAGATTCCAGTCCTTCCACCCTTTTCTACCTTTTGGGCATCATCTGCTGGAATTATTTTTCGGACAGTATCCTGAATATTTCCTTCACCTATACGGCCTATGCTTCCATTTTCAATAAGGCCTATTTTTCCCGGATCATTGTTCCCTGCTCCTATCTTTTGGTGAATTTCCTGCGATTCGCCATTCAGTTCCTGCTGTTCTTACTCATATTTTCCGGTTTCCTGATTCTTGGATTTCACGTAAAGCCGAATATATATTTATTATGGTTTCCCATCTGCCTGCTGTTGTTATCCGGATTCAGCCTGGGGGCAGGACTTATTTTCGCCTCTCTGACGGCAAAATACCGGGATATCCAGAATTTGCTTTCCTTTTTATTAAGGATCCTGATGTTCATTTCACCGATAATTTATCCCCTTTCCATTGTCCCGGACCGGTTCAAGGGTTTGTTTCTGATCAACCCATTGACGGTTTTAATCGAAGTCACCCGCTACGGTTTCCTCGGTAGCGGCTACCACAGTCTGATATCCCTGGGCTATTGCGCGATCCTCATGGTCCTTATCCTGGTGATGGGCATCCTGCTTTTTAACTGGAGGGATGGATTGGTAATGGACGTGATTTAAGCAGACATTCATGGGCGAAACGGTCATCAAGGTGGAAAACATCTGGAAGCAGTACCGGCTGGGGACCATCAACTCTGGGACTTTCAAGGAAGACCTGGGCAGGTGGTGGAGGTCTGCGGTCCTGGGGAGGAAAGATTCTCCGCTACCTGATGATGGGCCCGGGAGTGCCGGGCCAGGACCGGGCAGAAAAGAATTCTGGGCATTACAGGATATCACCTTTGAAGTCAATAAGGGAGAGGTGATCGGTATTATCGGAAAGAACGGAGCGGGGAAATCCACCCTTCTGAAGATTTTATCCAGGGTGACCCGTCCAACCAGGGGTAGGATCAGGGGTATCGGCCGGGTGGCTAGCCTGCTGGAAGTGGGTACCGGTTTTCATGAAGAACTGACTGGCCGAGAAAACATATTTCTGAATGGAAATATCCTGGGTATGGCCAACCGTGAAATCCGGGAAAAGTTAGACCAGATCATTGCCTTTTCTGGAGTGGAAAAATTTATTGACACTCCGGTAAAGCGATATTCCTCCGGGATGTATGTCCGTCTGGCTTTTGCTGTGGCCGCACACCTTGAGCCTGAAATTTTAATCGTGGATGAAGTCCTTGCTGTAGGAGATGCGGAGTTCCAGAAACGTTGCCTGGGAAAAATGAATGATATTTCCAAAAGGGAGGGTTGCACGGTAATATTTGTCAGCCATAATATGGTGTCCATCCAGACTCTGTGTTCCCGGGTGATTCTGATTGAGCAGGGTAGAGTGACCAGCAAAGGGAAACCTGCAGAGGTGGTCAGCAATTATATAAGGCAAAGCCGCAACTATGAATTCAGGAAATCCTGGCCTTCGGATGGCGAGGCCCCAGGCAACCAATATATCCGTATCCGGAACCTGGAGATCCGGCCGGAATGGGTCGGGGATCAATCCCTCATTGATATCCGGACCCCGCTTCATATCTGTTTTGCCTTTACCAGCTTTTCTCCAGAAATCAATTTATGCATTGGCGTTCATCTGTATACCATATCCGGGGATTGCATTTTTGACGTAAGCTCAGTCCCGGAACAATGCAGGGCGGGTGATTATGAGGGAAAATGCACCATTCCTGGGCATTTTCTCAATGATGGTGCGTATTATATCTCACTGATCTTCGTGAAGGATACTTCAATCCCATTGTTTTGCCTGGAGGAATGCCTTTCCTTTGAAGTGGAAGATTACCGGGAAAATTATGCCTGGTTCGGCAAATGGATGGGCCATGTTCGGCCCGCATTTCCAGTTATTATCAGACCTATTGCAGGTATATAAATGGCAGATCCATGGTTTCCCAACCCTTGTACCATATTCACCATCTGGACCTGCGGGAATTTTTGGAAAATCCAGGGGATTTTAATCCCTCTGGTATGCAGTATCTGGTATTTTGGTGGGATGATATTCCCCTGGGGCATCTTTACATGGATGAGCCGGGGCCAAAAGTTCATTCCATGGAATGGGGGGAAATGGTTTGGGGAGCCGTAAAACCCGCCCTTACCTATTATGCCCGGAAAGGAAAAATGGAAACCGCGGCCCTTCGTGAAATATTTCTTCATCAGAAACCGGAGGATAGCCGATCTGCATTTCACTCTTTATTCCCACCACCGGACAGGACGACAAAAAACCGGGCTTCAGTTTCCCTGGTCCTCTGCACCAGGAACCGGGCAAAACATTTAGAAAATGCTCTTCATTCCCTGACGGGATTGCGGCCCAAACCCCTGGAAATAATCGTGGTAGACAATTCCCCGGGTGTTGGAGCCACCGAGTCGGTGGTAGCAGGTTTCCCCGAAGTAAAATATGTGAAAGAAGAACGCAGGGGATTGGATTATGCCCGAAACCTTGGGATAAGTGTGGCGGCTGGCGAAATTATTGCCTTTACCGATGATGATGTGGACCTTCATCCGGATTGGATGTGGCGGCTTGCAGATAGTTTTAGTGATCCCCAGGTACAGGCCATTACGGGATTGGTGATCGCAAAGGCCCTGGACACACCGGCACAATACTATTTTGAAAAATACTGGGGGTTCAACCGGGGATATACTCCCGTGTATTATGACAATGCGTGGTTCAGGCAATGCGCTCCGGCCGGGGTACCTATTTGGGAAATTGGAGCTGGGGCAAACATGGCTTTCCGCAGGAATATTCTTGATGTCCTCGGTGGATTTGATGTCCGTCTGGATATGGGAGCCGCGGGCTGTAACGGAGATTCAGAAATGTGGTACCGCATTTTGGCGGAAGGCTGGACCGTAAAATATGACCCGCTGGTGATTGCCTATCATACCCACCGCAGTGAAATGAAAGATTTTAAAACGCAAATCAGCCTTTATATGCGGGGACTTGTTACCTCCGTGATGATTGAATACCATCGTTACCGAAACAAGGGGGAACGGTATCACCTGGT
>DATKSX010000121.1:0-8470 GCA_035531415.1 Chitinophagaceae bacterium | reverse complement strand
TGGAATCATGGGTCATTGCCCGGATCTGGACCGTGAAGCTGACCAGTTCCGTACTGTAAACGAACAGGGAGCTCTGCCAGTCCTTCAGCTCCTGGACATCCTCGTCCAGCATATTATCCACCATCGACAGGCTCCTGAGGTTCATGCCCCCGCTGCGGTTGGTGATATTATAGGCGATCATCTGGACCGAGTGTTCCACCGATGGAAGCAATTTGAAGATCGCCGCCGTATCGAATCCGCTGGCCACCACCTCGTTCATTTCGGTCATGGTGGAATTGATGTCCTCAATCCGGTTGATCACCAGGGAGGCGGAAGTATCAAAGATGGTGGTCGGCTTATGCAGGACCAATTCCCTGGCCCGGGCCTCCATGGATCTGCGGGCCGGCGTCCCGGAGGAACTCTGGCCATAAACTGGCCCAGTCCCCAGGAAGGAGCCCAGGATCAAAACCCCGGTCATCAACCATCGTAAATCAACCGGATTGCGCTTCATAGACATGGATTGGTGGTTTCAGGAATCCCTCAGGGTCTCCCGTCGCGAAATTATTCCATTTCGGGGAAGCGGAGCCGGTGACCCTTTCCGGGCCTGATCCCCCTTGGCATAATCCGCTATATTTGCTCCTTTCCGGAAGGATCGTGCCAGACTCAAAACCTTATTGATCATTGCCTGAATCTTACTTCTGCGACGTTTGCGTGGTGGGCGCCGGTCCCGGCGGCACCACCGCGGCCCTTTTCCTGGCCAAGGCCGGAGTAGAATGCCTGCTGGTGGACAAGGCCCGGTTTCCCAGGGACAAGATCTGCGGGGATGCCCTGAGCGGTAAGGTGGTCCAGCTGCTCCGGAAGCTGGACCCCTCCATCCTGGCAGACCTTGCGGCCGAGCCGACCCAGATCGGCAGCTCCGGGGTGGTTTTTGTCGCCCCCAATCAAAAGGCGCTCCGGGTGCCTTTCCGCAGTTCCACCCAGCAGCTGGATTACCCTGCAGGGTTCCTCTGCCGCAGGATGGATTTCGATCATTTCCTGGTCAAACAGACCCGGAAATATCCCGGGATCCGGCTCCTGGAAGGAACGGAGATCAGCAGGTACACCCGCCAGGACGGAAAATGGCTTTTGGAAACTGCCGACAATTCCCGGTCCATCACTGCAAGGCTGCTGGTGATCGCGGACGGGGCTCATTCCCGGTTCGCGCGCCATCATGCCGGGATCCTGCGGCAAGACAACCATTATGTTGCGGGCCTTCGTGCCTATTACCGCAATGTTTCCGGCATGGACCGGGAAAACTTCATCGAACTCCATTTCCTGAAAGAATTTCTGCCGGGATATTTCTGGATCTTCCCGCTGTCGGATAATATGGCCAACGTAGGGGTGGGCATGAGAAGCGACCAGGTGAGCTCCAGGAAAATGCACCTCAAAAACAAGATGCTGGAAATGATCGCCTCCCTCCCTTCCCTGAAAGAGCGGTTCAGCGGGGCGGAACTGGTCGGGGATATCCGGGGTTACGGACTTCCCCTGGGATCGAAGAAAAGGAAGATATCGGGGGAAGGCTATATGCTGATCGGAGATGCGGGTTCCCTGATCGATCCCTTCACCGGGGAAGGGATCGGCAACGCTATGGCCAGCGCTATGGCCGCTTCGGAAACGGCGGTATCCTGCCTGGAAAGGAACGATTTGACCTCTACAGCGCTTGCTGCCTATGACCGGTTATTCTATGACCGCCTTTGGGCAGAACTGAATCTCAGTTACAAAATGCAGCGTTTGGGGGGGCATTTCCCGGGGCTGATCAATCTGGTGGTAAACAAGGCCTCCGCGAACCGGACCCTGAGCGAAACGATCTCCTGCATGTTCGAGGACCTGGACATGAGGGACCGGCTGAAAAAACCTTCCTTTTATTTCAAATTGATGTTCGGGGGTAACTGATTCCTTTCAGGATTTTTTCAGGGCCAGGATGGAATAATCGGTCTCTTCGGCCTGGATCTTGTTCCAAAGCACCCCAAGTCCTTCCACCTCCATCTCGATTTCGTCCCCAACCTGAAGCCATTGCTCCTCCTGGTCCGGATGCTCCAGCCTGGCAGTGCCGTTCAGCTCCAGGAAACAGCCGGTTCCCACCGTCCCGCTCCCGATGACATCCCCGGGTAACAGGTCCGTGCCATAGGAGCAACGCTCGATGATCTCGGCGAAGGTCCAGTTCATATCCCTCAGGTTTCCCTGGCTCACGGTCTTTCCATTCACCGCACAGCTCATCCGCAGGTTATAGCAGTTGCCGGTATGGCCTGCAGGAGCCGGGACCAGGAAGGCTTCCAATTCATCGGGGGTGACCAGCATGGGACCGATGGACGTACAGAAATCCTTTCCTTTGGCCGGACCCAGGTTGAGTTTCATCTCTTCGGCCTGGAGCTGCCTGGCGCTGAGATCGTTCATGATCATATATCCGGCGATATACCCGTCGGCTTCCGCTGCGCGGATATTGCGACCCTGCCTGCCGATGACCACGGCAACCTCCAGCTCGAAGTCGAGCTTTTTGAGGTGGTCCGGCATGCACAGGACATCCCCGGGTCCCTGGATCCCATGGTGGTTGGAGAAATAAAAAACCGGAAACTGGTCGAATTCCGCAATCATGTCCAGCCTTCTGCCCCTGCGGGCCGCTGCCACATGCTGGCGGAAGGCATAGGCGTCCCTGCAGGAGGCGGGTCTGGGCACGGGGGCCAGGATCTGGACCTGGTCCAGATCAATCCCTTTGAACAGGGGAAGCCTGGTGGTCAATATGGTATCTTCTGCGTCCCGGGCCAGCTCCACCGCCTCATCCCAAACTCCCAGGAACAATTCCATATTGCCGGGGAGCTCCGGATGAACGGCATCCGTGTCGTAGAGTTTGTCGTTGACCAGGATCGCCAGCTGGTCCAGACCTTCTTTGAGGTAGGAAAAGAATTTCATGGGGCCAAAAGTAGTGAAAACCGCGGCAACAAGAGGGATCCGGCGGCCCACCGGATTGGTTTACAGGGGTTTGCGGCTCGGGCCCCATTCCTTCGAGTTTCCTGCTCCGGGAGGCTCCTGGGTCTGCAGAAAACCTGGTCGGCTTTTTTTAGTTAAATTTGAACAAAGATTGGCGCCATGAAATTCGAAAAAATCAAAAATAAAGGGCAGGCCCGTCTGTTTGAAAGCCAGTACCTGGAAATAATGACCAAAACCCATCCCCTGGTGATTTGGGGCATTTATCTTCCCATTATTGTGCTCATGCTGTATTACAGTTCACATTCCCTGGGTTTCGGTGTCGGTAAAATCCTGCTGATATTCCTGGGAGCGGTGTTGTTCTGGTCCCTCTTCGAATATATCATGCACCGGTATATCTTTCACCTGGTCAGCGAAAATCCCCGGGTGCAGCGGGTCATTTACATCATGCACGGCAATCACCATGAATTTCCCCGGGACAAGGAAAGGCTGTTCATGCCTCCGGTGCCGAGCCTGATCCTCGCATCTGTTCTCTTTTCCCTGTTCTACCTGATCCTGGGAAAGGCAGCATTCCCGTTTTTCCCCGGTTTCCTGCTGGGATACCTCATTTACGGCAGCATGCATTTTGCGATCCATGCCTGGAATCCTCCCATTCGCCTGCTCAAACCCCTTTGGCGCAACCATCATCTGCACCACTACAAAAGCGATGACAAGGGTTTTGGCGTGAGTTCCTCTTTTTGGGACCGGATCTTCGGAACCTTTTTCGAAGTCAACGAGAAATAATCCTTACCAGCGGTCCTCTCCCTGCCGGTCTTCTTCCCTGCTTTCCCGGAATTTTTCGCGGGAAGCCGCCTTTTCCATCTGTCGTTGGATAATCAGGCTGGCGATTTCGAGGTCGGGCCTGCCGGGATCCAATCCTTCCAGCTTTTTTTCCGCAATGTCCAGCCTGTAAAGGATCTGGCGCAACTTACCGGGTTCATGGGATGCCAGCCAGGCCACCCGGACGGCAATGGCTTGCCTGGCCGTTTCCAGCCCCGGGGGAGCAGGAAGGGAGATCCCTAACTCACCGGCGGCCTGCTCCAGGGGATCCTTTTGCGGGGAAGGCATATTTTAAAGGTGGAGGACCTTAATCTCGTTGTCGCTGATAATCCGGACCGGGACATCCAGGTTGGATTTCAGTTTCATCTTCCGGTTCGCCAGGTAATGATAAATGCCCTGGTATTCGGTATGCAGGATGCCCATGATTGGCCAGCCCGTGGACGGATCGATGGAATAATTGCCCTGGACGGATCCGGAAAGGCTGATTTTTCCGTTAAATCCGCCCCCCAGGGGAATAACCTGATCGGAATCCGGGGCGGAGAACAAGGCTGAATAACCCAGTTGGACGGCCAGCCGGTCGCCATAGGTAAGGGTCCAGGTGCTGATCAAACTTCCTGCGGGAGGACCCGGGAGCTGGAGGGTATTCTCCCAGGTCTGGTTGACGATGGCGGGGGCCTGGGGATAATAAGGAAGTACCTGCTGCAGGCTGGAGCGGAGGGCCTCCGGGCTGACCTGGCTATTGAGGATGGCGCGAAGCGCGGTCTGCTGCGCATCATTGGTATCGCTCACGCCCTGGAGCACCATGCTGATAATGGATTCCAGTCCGCCGATGCTGTCGATCGTCCCATCGGACTCCATGGCTACCGTGAAGGGCTTTCCGATGATGGATTTGAACAGTTCATTGACCTTGTCATGGTTTGCCGTCATGGTGTTGATGACCATCTTCTGGTTATTGCTGGAAGCGGTAAGAAATAATTTGGTGAACCGGGCATCCATAACAGCGGAATGATCTGAAACGGAAGTCACTTTAAAATCCAGGGTGGACATGGTCTCCTGGGATACGCGGGTGCTCACGCCCCGGATGGTCTGGTAATTGTCCATCTTGGTGTCCTGGCTCATCTGGTAATGGTCCCCGGAATGGAATTTATATCCCAGCTGGATGGCATCCTGAGCCCTGAGGGAAGTCCGGCAAAAAAGCAATATCAGGAGGAAAAAGGTATTCCGTGAAGCGAATTTGAGGTCAGCCATATTTTTCTATTACCCCGAGGCCGAAAAGGCCGAAGTCATATTTCACCGGATCCTTCGGATCAAATTTACGCAAATTATCGGTGAGGGTCAGGGCGCAGTCCCAGTTCACGGAGGAGCAATCCATGAGCCGGAGCTTGCGGGCCACTCGGGCTACATGGACGTCGACCGGGCAAACCAGCTGCGCCGGGGAAATGGAGTGCCAGATCCCAAAATCCACTCCCCGGTCATCTCTTCTCACCATCCACCGCAAAAACATGTTCAGCCGTTTGCAGGAGGATCCTTTTTCCGGAGAAGACACATGTTTTTGCGTTCTTTCGGGAAAATCCCCGGAGAAGAACATCCTCCTGAATCCGTTCAACCCATTTTCCACGGTCTGGTCTCCTTCCCGGATCGGTGCGCTAAAAGCTGTTTCCAGGGAAAGAAAATGGGTATAATATTCCCGGAAGAACGAGATGCAATAGAGCAGGTCGGTCGGATTGAAAGTCCTGTGCCGAAATCCCAGGAACCGTTTCAGGTCCTTTTCCTTATATCCGAGAACGAATTCATGGGGAGATTGGTCCATCCATTCCATGAGCTGGAGGGCATTGCGGATGATGGTCGTCCTGTTGCCCCAGGAAAGAATGGCGGTGAAGAATCCGGCGATTTCCCGGTCCTGTAGCTTTTGGAACCGGTGGGGAATGGAGATGGGATCTCCGGCGATGAATTCCGGGCGGTTGTACTGGGCGGCTTTTTGGTCCAGGAATTCCTTGAGGTTCTGGATTTCCATTGGATGATGAAGGCCGGGGCTGGTTGGACCCCGAGGTCCTGCCTTAAACTACAAAAAAGCAGTCAGGATTCATAATAATCCTGACTGCCCTGCGGGACCTGCCCGAAAAACCGGATCAGATCCAACCCGGCGCCCAAATGATTTCGCCTGCCGGAAACTCTTAGCGGGGATTGTCTAAATTGCGGCACCACACCAAGCCGCTTCCATGAAGCCTTTATCCTTCCTTCTGGTTCTTCTCATGCCCCTGGCCGGGAGCTCCCAATACAAACTTTCAGGAACCATCCGGGACCGGACGACCCGGCATCCGCTCGCCCTGGCCGAGATCAGCATCCTGAACAGCGACATCTCCACCGTAAGTGACGACAAAGGGCAATTCACCCTGGAGGCTTCCTCGGATTTCGACAGCATCCGGGTGATCCTCATCGGATATGAACTCCTGAAGGTGGAAGTCAAAACAAATTCCCGGCCCATTTCCATCCTGGTCCGGTCGATTCCGGTCCGGCTCCATGCCCTTGAGGTCAATGGACTGCGCAGCCCGGGGTCGGCAGCCACCCTGACCCAGGAGGAGCTCGAAAGGTATTCGGGCCTCAGCCTCCGGGACGCCCTCAATACCATTGCGGGGGTGGATATGCAGTCCCGTTCTCCCTGGGGAGGACAGCATATCCTCATCAGGGGATACTACCCCAGCGCGGACAATGGGAGGACGGACGGGGAGAATTTTAACGGCCTGGGATTCCAGCTTTCCATCGATAATATCCCGGTGACGGATGCTACCGGGCTTACCATCATGGATGATATCGATTTTTCGAACCTGGGCAGGGTGGAGGTTTTCAAAGGCCCCTCCCCCCTTCAGGGGAGCTATACCGCCGGCGCAGTCCAGTTGTTCACTCCGGTCCCGGCCCCTGATGAGACCAGCATCAGCCAGGAATTTCTCGGAGGAAGCTATGGCCTCGTCAGAACGAACACCACCTTCCAGTCCTCCGCAGGCAATTCGGACCTCTGGATCAATTATGGACACCAGGGGTACACGGGGTTCAGGCCAAACGATGCTTCCAGAAAAGATTTCGCGAGTGTTGCCGGGCATCTTTACGAGGGGTCCAGGCAGATCCTTTCCTATTATATTTCCTATAACCATTCCTACGAGGAATTGGCCGGAGAGATCGACAGTGCAGATTTTTATGCCCGCAAAGCGGTAAGCGACAGCGACTACCTGGAAAACAACTCTCACGTGGAAATTGAAAGCTTCAGGGCAGGGGTGACCCAGCAGTACCGTTTCAACAGCCACCTGGGGACCATGGCCACCCTTTTCGCCACCGGGTCCACCCTGAACCAGCGTTTCGCCCACGGCTTCAATAAAGAGGAGAACCTCAATTTCGGGGGGAAGCTTTCCCTGAATTTCACCGGAGGAAACGCCCGTCTGCGCACCACCGGCATTACGGGGATCAGTTTCCAGCAATCGGGTCAGAATGCACAGGGCAATTTCATCCTGCCCTTCATCTCCCCGCCATTCGGGCCCTCCACACCTTTCGATATTCCATCGGATGCGCAAAATCATGCGATGAACCTGGACTTTTTTTCCCAGTGGCAGTTCCTGTTTCCTTCCCAGATCCTCCTAACTGCCGGAGCCGGTTTGAACTTCAATGGTTTCCAGACCCAGAACCTGCTGAGCGGACAAAATATTTTCCTGGATAACCCGGTCCTTACCCGCTCCTTTCCCTTGAAATTTTCCCCGGGGATCTCCCTGCTTAAAACCTTTCATTCCCGGGTTTCGGTTTATGGCAGCGTCAACTGGGGATACGCTCCACCCACCCTTTCCCAGATGACCAACTCCGCCGGGAAGGTGGATACCCGGCTCCTCCCCGAATCTTCGGTGCAATATGAGGCCGGCACCAAGGGCAGCCAAAACCGGCTCACCTGGGCGCTTGCTTTGTTCGACCTGGACATCACCCACCGGCTGGTGCAGGAAACAGCCCATTCCGAATCGTTCTATACCAATGCGGGGGAAGAGCGTAACCTGGGTGCGGAATTTTCTGGGACCTATGCTTTATGGAACGATACCCAGCGGATGGTTTCAGCAATCAGGCCCTGGATCAGCTGGGCCTGGTCGGATTTCAGATATGTCGATTTCAGAGATTACGTTCCCTCTTCCACAGGAAATGACAGCACGGTGGCGGATTATTCCGGTAACAAGGTGGCAGGTGTGTCACCTTTCGTGCTCAACCTGGGAGTCGATTTGAAATTTCGGAGCGGTTTTTATGGAACCGCCACTTACCGCCATGTGGGCCAGGTTCCGGTTACCTTCGACAATTCCAGCTTCATGAAACCCTATGACCTGCTGAGTGCCAAGTTGGGATACCGCCATAATCTGAACCGGCACTTTGCGGTAGACGCCTTCCTGGGAGCGGACAATATCCTGGGCAGCACTTATTACAGCTTCCTTTTCGTTGGCCAGAATATCCAGGAACTCGCCCAGGCGAATGATCCCCATGTGACCAACGGTGGAGGGGACGGCTATATCCTCCCCGCACCCTACAAGGCCACTGCTTATGGAGGCGCTACCATTACTTATACCCCATAGGCTCCCCCTGGAACCAGTTGAAGAAATCTACCAAAAAGGCGACTTCTGATGAAGTCTCTGGAATTATATTTAATTTATTGTTTATCAATGATTTAAAATAAAAATAGCAAATTTTCTGT
>DATKSX010000120.1:0-4505 GCA_035531415.1 Chitinophagaceae bacterium | reverse complement strand
AGCTCCCGGCCTCCCCGGCGCGCTGTTCTCGTGTTGGTGTTGAGCTCCAGATCCCCGGCCAGGATGGTTTTTTCCTCCATTATGGCTCCCCTTCTCCGGCTCAGGGCCTGGATCCGGGCCAGGAATTCGTTGAAATGAAAGGGTTTGACCAGGTAATCATCGGCCCCCCCTTCGAGGCCCTTCACCTTATCTTCGGTGGTTCCCAGGGCAGTTAGGATGAGAATGGGGATCTTGTTATTGAAACTCCTGATCCTCTGACAAACTTCGATGCCCTGCATTCCTGGAAGGATGATATCCAGAACGATTAATTCGTAGGCATTGTCATGGGCCATGAGGAGTCCCTCCGGTCCCGTATGGGCAATATCTACGGAATGGTTCAGCTCCGAGAGGCCTTTTTTGATGAAAGCAGCCACTTTCACCTCATCTTCGATCACCAGGATATGCATGGCAGAATAATCCGATCTTCCAGAATTTCAAGGAATTACAGCAATGGATAAAATTTATACCAGGAATCTGCGTTTGATATCTCAGCTAAATTAATCCAATTATGCCATCAGCCGGTGCATCCCTGTTTTCCAGGCCCCTGATGCTCCCCGGATTGGAGTTCCGATTGATTTCCGGGTGGAACCGGGCATTTTGGCATGCATTTTTTTAAACCTTTAACGAGAAATAACATCCTACATCCGGCAAACCATATCCTATGAAAAAAACCATTTGCGCCATCGCCTTGATTTGTCTGGGGACCCTTCCGGCCTTAGCCCAGGGGCCCGCCTTCCGCCTGGGTATCGAAGGAGGAACAAACCTGGACAAGATTTCCGGTCAATCCTTCAACCAGAATTTCAACTTTAATTATTACCTGGGCGCCTTTATGAACCTCGGGCTGACCAGAGGTTTCGGCATCCAGCCTGAAGTCCAGTTCAGCCAGTCCACCGCAACCACGACCAGCCATTTCAAGACGGCCTATACCCAGTTCTTCAATAACGGAAGCCCGGCGGGGGAGCAGCGCAGGGCCTCCCTGAATTACCTCAACATCCCGGTGCTGGCCTCCTTCGCAATTGCCAAGAGGTTATATATCCAGGTGGGACCCCAGTTCGGCATCCTGATGAAAGAGGACAAAACCCTGGTGGACAATGGGGCCCAGGCATTTAAAAACGGTAACTTTTCCATGGTGGGCGGCCTTTGGATCCGCCTCCCCTTCCACCTGAACCTCAGTGGACGTTATGTCATAGGACTCAGTAATTTGAATGGTCTGGGGGACCAGGAAAAATGGACGAGCCAGAGCATTCAACTCGGCCTGGGGCTTACCCTTTGACTTGATTTTCAACGACATTTCCCCATCCTATGAGAAAAGGGCGGCATGACTTTTTGGTCATGGCCGCCCTTTGGCATTAATCTTGACTTTTGGACTGACCCCGGGCCCTTCCCATGGCTTCCTCATTACTCTGCCATTATGTCCCAGGCACTACTTATTATATGGATCTATTTAATTCCTGGCTGAGCACTTCGGAAGATGAAATGGAGTTCATGCCCATTTTCCCTTTGAATGAAGACAACCCTGATACCGGCGAAAAGGAGGCTTTTCCGGACGAACTTCCCATCCTGCCCTTGCGCAATACCGTACTGTTTCCCGGGGTGGTCATTCCCATCACGGTAGGTCGGGACCGGTCCATCAAGGCGGTGACCGAAGCCTATAAGGGAGACAAAATGGTGGGGGTATTGGCCCAGAAGGATTCCAATATTGAGGATCCGGACACGGCAGACCTGGCTGAGGTGGGGACCATCGCCAAGATTGTCAAGCTGATCCGGATGCCGGACGGTGGCACCACCGTGATCATCCAGGGAAAGATCCGCTTCAAAGTGGACCGGATCGTTTCAGAGGATCCTTATTTCCGGGCCAGGGTGATCCTGCTCCAGGATGAAATTCCCGGAGTTGATCCGGAATTCCAGGCCTATATTTCTTCCATCCGGGACCTGGCTGCCCAGATCATCCAGCTTTCCCCCAATATTCCTTCGGAAGCGACCATCATCCTGAAAAATATCGAGAACACCCCGTTCCTGATCCATTTTGTTTCCTCCAATCTCAACTGCGACCTGAAGGACAAACAGCACCTGCTGGAAACCAACCAGCTCAAGTTGCGTGCGGAGTACCTGATGAAGCTGCTTCAAACCGAACTGCAGCTGGCCGAGCTCAAGAACAAAATCACAAGCAAGACCCGGGCCGACCTGGACAAGCAGCAAAGGGACTATTTCCTCCAGCAACAGATGAAATCCATCAAGGAGGAACTGGGAGGGGATGCCAATGACCGGGAGCTGAAGGAAATGCAGCACCGGGCGGATTCCAAAAAATGGCCGGAACCGGCCCGGGAGCTATTCCGCAAGGGAATCGAGAAGCTGGAGCGGATGCATCCCACAACCCCCGATTATTCGGTCATTTACAACCACCTGGACCTGATGCTGGACCTGCCCTGGGAGGAATATACCCAGGACCATTATGATCTGCACAAGGCGGCCCGGGTCCTGGACCAGGATCATTACGGGATGGAAAAGATCAAGGAAAGGATATTGGAATACCTTGCGGTGCTCAAACTGAAGGGCGATCTGAAATCTCCCATCCTTTGCTTTGTCGGACCGCCCGGTATCGGTAAAACCTCCCTGGGCAGGTCGATCGCCAATGCCATCGGAAGAAAATATGTCCGGCTGAGCCTGGGCGGCATGCATGACGAAAGCGAAATCCGGGGGCACCGCAAAACCTATATCGGGGCCATGCCCGGGAGGATCCTCCAATCGATCCGTAAGATCAAATCCTCCAACCCGGTGATGATCCTGGACGAAATTGATAAGGTAGGGAATGATTTCAGGGGTGATCCCAGTTCTGCCCTGCTGGAGGTCCTGGATCCGGAGCAGAACAGCACCTTTTATGATAATTACCTGGAAATGGAATATGACCTGAGCAAGGTCCTGTTCATTGCCACGGCAAATAATGTCAATAACATAAACCAGGCCCTCCGGGACCGGATGGAAATCATCGACCTGAGTGGGTATTCGGTGGAGGAAAAAGTGGAGATCGCAAAAAAACACCTGATCCCCAAGCAGCTCGAGCTCCATGGCCTGAAGGAAGCGCGGATCAAATTCCCCAATGCCGTGATCCAAAAGATGATTTCAGATTATACCCGGGAAAGCGGGGTGCGTGAGCTCGACCGCCACCTGGCTGCCATCATGCGGTCCATGGCCCGGGAGCTTGCCCTGAATAACGCGTTGCCCGACGAATTGGACAAGACCCGGGTGGAAAAAATCCTGGGAAGGCCCAAATACACCAATGACCTGTACCAGGGAGGAAATCCTGCAGGTGTGGTCGTAGGACTTGCCTGGACCTATGCGGGGGGCGATATCCTGTTCATCGAGGCCAGCCTGAGCGAGGGAAAGGGGGAGCTGAAACTCACCGGTAACCTGGGCAATGTGATGAAGGAATCCGCTTCCACCGCCCTGAGCTACCTGCAGGCCAATGCCAGGGCCTACGGAATCGATCCCAAATTATTTTCCACCCGAAACATCCACATCCATGTTCCGGAGGGAGCCGTACCCAAGGACGGGCCCAGCGCCGGAATTACGATGCTGACCGCCCTGGCTTCCGCGCTCACCGGGGTGAAGGTCAAGCCCTATTTGGCCATGACCGGGGAAATCACCCTCCGGGGGATCGTCCTTCCGGTGGGCGGGATCAAGGAAAAGATCCTTGCCGCGCGCAGGGCGGGCATCCGGGAAATAATCCTGAGCAAACAGAATGAAAAGGACGTCCGGGAAATCAAGCCCCAGTACATCCGGGGCCTGAAATTCCACTTCGTGAAGGAAATGAAGGAAGTGACCCGGATCGCACTCACGCGCTTGGATAAACCCACCCGTTCCGCCAGGAAAAAGAAATAGGGAATTTTCTATTCGTGATCAGTTAGCAAACGCTTATACATCCCAATGGTCTGCTCCAGTCCGAAATAAAGGGCATCACAGATCAGGGCGTGGCCGATGGAGACTTCCTGGAGTTGGGGAATATGCAGCTTGAAATATTTCAGGTTCTCCAGGTTCAGGTCATGCCCTGCATTGAGCGCGAGTCCTACCCGAAGGGCCTCATCCGCGGTTTCCTTATAGGCCCGGTATAATTTGAAATCCTGGGGCTGTGTTTTTGCCTGCTCATAGGCATGGGCATAGGGTCCCGTGTAAAGCTCGATCCGGTCGGCCCCGCAAAGCTTTGCTCCCGCCACGAGTTCCTTTTTGGGATCCAGGAAAATAGAAACCCGGATGCCCGCCTGTTTCAGCCTGCCCACTACCTCCGAAAGCAGGGGCTGCTGGGCCAGGGTATCCCAACCCGTGCTGGAGGTCAGGGCCCCGGGCGGATCCGGAACCAGGGTGCACTGGTTCGGCCGGACCTGGGTGACCAGGTCCAGGAAAGCCGCTGAAGGATATCCCTCGATATTCAATTCCGTATGAACCACCTTCTTAAGGTCCAGGACATCCTG